>JBHJOO010000256.1:0-8405 GCA_050329675.1 Balneolaceae bacterium | reverse complement strand
GTCTGTGATATGTGGCTGACCGGATTTGATGCACCGCCCTGCCACACGATGTATATCGACAAGCCGATGAAAGGGCACAACCTGATGCAGGCGATTGCCCGTGTGAACCGTGTGTTCCGGGATAAACAGGGCGGGCTGGTTGTTGACTACATAGGTATTGCCAACGAATTGAAGATGGCACTGAAGACTTATACCGACTCGAAAGGAAAAGGTCAGCCAACACTGGGTGCAGATCAGGCGTACGAAATTCTGCTCGAAAAGCTTCACATTATCCGGGGAATGTTGCATGATTTCGATTACTCCGGGTTTCAAACCGCCGGCCCTGAAATGATTGCCGAAGCCGCCAATCATCTGTTGAGTCTTGAGGACGGCAAGAAAAGATTTTTAGATACGATTTTATCTCTAAACAAAGCCCATTCGCTCTGTAATACATTAGATGAAGTACAAGATCTGGAAAAAGAGATCGCGTTTTTTAACTCCATCAAAACGATCATCAACAAGTACACCAGTGTTGATCAGAAGCGGCGAGATGCGGAAAAGAATTCCATCCTTAAACAGCTTCTCGACAATGCGCTGGTTGCAGAAGGCGTGGATGATATTTTCTCGATGGCTGGACTTGATAAACCGGAAATTGGCTTGTTGAGTGATGAGTTTCTGGAAGATGTGAAAAAGATGAAGTACAAGAATCTTGCCGTGGAACTTTTAGAGAAACTTTTGAAGGATGAGATTCGGTCCAGGACCAAATCAAACATCGTGCAGCAGAAGAAATTCAGCGACCGTTTGATGGAGACCCTGAGAAAGTATCACAACCGCGCCATTGAAACAGCGCAGGTGATTGAAGAACTCATTGCAATGGCGAAGGATTTCAGGTCAGCGATGGAGAAAGAGAGTGAACTGGGTTTGAACAAGGATGAAGTAGCCTTCTACTATGCATTGGCAGAAAATGAAAGTGCTGTCCGTGAGCTTGGGAATGCAATCCTCAAAAAAATTGCCGTGGAAATCACGAAGAAACTACGCAACTCTACCACGGTTGACTGGCAGAAACGGGAGAGTGTCCGGGCCAAACTACGCATATTAGTCCGCAGAACTCTTCGGCGATACAAGTATCCGCCTGACAAACAGAAAGCCGCAATGGAGCTTGTCATGCAGCAGGCTGAGGTCATGGCAGATGTGTGGTCGAATTGATTTATTCTAAAAGGCCGGGATTTGAGAGCAGGGCGACACACCCACCGGTGGCGGGCGACCGGAGACCAAAGTTCAGGCGATCCGGGGTATCTGTTGCCACCCCGGACGAGCAAAAAAGGCAACAGCGTAACAGCAGTATCGACGCCGAGAGAAACCGAAGGCAACGAACCACTCTACCCGGAGTGTTTCTGTCTTTAATCAGGATATTTCCCGGAGTTAATCCAGAGTTCCACAATTCAAATTTCTTCATACCTTCAATTCTTTGAATACTAACAGTTGCATTACCATAAAAAAGTGTGTATTATTATACACACTAAAAAATGTATGATCCGGCTGCCGCAATCACCCGGTTATTTTTAAATAAAAATTGATCATAAAGCAATTTTCATGAATAAAAGTATCATTTCATCAGGTATATGGGATAGAATCGGCCTGAGTGTTTCGGGGATTTGTGCTGTTCACTGTCTTTTTTTTCCCGTACTGATAACAACATTGCCACTGTGGCCTCTTGCATTTGCCATTCATGAATGGGCTCACCCTGTATTTATCATTTTACTATTGCCGGTTGTATTCTTTGCAAGCAGGCGAAGCCACTATGATAAGGGAATTTCTGCAGTTTTAATTACAGGTTTTCTTTTAATACTATTCGGATGGCTGCTCGGACATTTCTGGCTTGGTTTTTGGTTTGAAACATCTGCTACGCTGCTTGGAAGCGGGATTTTGATTGCCGGACACTGGATGAACTATTACCATCACCGCACCTGTAAAAATAGCAGGCATGAACATCATCCCGAATTAAAATTTAATGAAACCTCATGAAAAGGCTGAATTTCACGCTCGATAATGATACTGTTGAATTGTTGTCAAAACTCTCCCGCAAATATTACGGTGGCAATAAATCGCAGACAGTCCGGGCCGCCCTTGAGAGTCTTGCCACTCATGCAGGCCACGATGGCTGGGTTATCACCGGTTATACTACTTTAAAAATACAGGATAATATGCCTTGCCATACCTGTGGGAAAGAATATAATAGTGGTGAAATGCTCTACAAGCCGGTTTTTGAACGTGGTGTGAGCAGTTCAGCACTGAAAACGATTCCGGAAGAAGACTGGGTAGAATGCCATCACTGTGTAGAAGATAAATTTTAGAACGATTTGATTTCAATGGTAAAACTCGAAAACGCTGCCCATCATTACGATACGGAAAATATTGTCCGGTTACCTGATATTGATCTGAAGCAGGGAGAGCAATTGCTTGTGCACGGACTTTCAGGAAGCGGGAAATCAACACTACTGCATATTATTGCGGGCTTGCTGAGTCCAACGACCGGCAGGGTGATTATAAATTCCACAGAAATATATTTCCTGTCGGAAAGTAAACTGGACAGATTCAGAGGGCAGCTTATAGGAGTGATTTTTCAGCAAATGCACCTCATTGATTCTCTGTCCGTTTTTGAAAATATTCGTCTTGCCCAATATCTGGCAGGAGTAGAACAAAATGAAAGCAGGATTTATCAAGTTCTGAAACAGCTTGAAATTCCTGAAAAGGCAAATTCATGGGTGGATGAATTAAGCCAGGGCGAAAAACAACGTGTATCGATTGCGCGAGCCGTTGTAAACAATCCAAAACTGATACTGGCTGATGAACCAACATCAAGCCTTGATGATAAACGCAGTGAGCAGGTGATCCGATTATTGAAAGATCAGGCTGCAAGGCATCATGCATCTCTTATTATTTCCACGCACGATCAGCGTGTAAAAAATCATTTTGTTAAAAGTGTTGAAATAAAGCAGCCGGAGGCAATAAATTCATAATTATGAACTTGTTTAAACTCAGTTTTTCCTATTTGCGAAGAAGGCCGCTTAATACACTGCTGAATATTCTTTTGCTTTCATTTGGTATTGCTACCATTACGGTTCTGCTGCTCTTTTCATACCAGGTTGAAGAAAATCTGCACAAAAATGCCAGGGGAATCGATGTGGTTGTAGGTGCTAAAGGCAGCCCGATTCAGCTGATTCTATCGAGTATTTTTCACATTGATTCACCCACCGGAAATATAAAACTGAATGAAGCAAAAGAGCTGATCAGCCACCGGATGGTAAAGTCAGTTATTCCGCTAGCCCTGGGGGATAACTACAAAGGTTACAGAATAGTCGGTACAACAACTACATATATCGATCACTATGATGGCAAAGTATCGGAGGGAACCATCTGGGATCATGAATTTGAAGTTGTGATCGGATCGGATGTTGCCAATAGGGAAAATCTGAAAATCGGAGATGAAATAATCAGCAGCCACGGATTAAGCGAGGGGGGAGTTGGCCATCATGATCACGAATTGAAAGTTACAGGAATATTATCAGAAACGGGAACAGTGCTCGACCGGCTGATACTTACCGGAGTCGAAACCATGTGGGCTATTCATGATTATGGTGACGCGTCTGAATCAACCGTTAACGTTCCTTTGGCTGAAGAAAACCATGATGAAGATGAGCCTGATCATGCTGAGCATGAACACGGGCACACGGACCATGACCATCATCATGATGACGCTCATGATCAGGTTCATTCAGATGATTTTCATAATCACGGTCATGATCATTCACATGGTCGGCCAATCACGGATGAAAGCTATCTGGATGAAAAGTTCATGAACGAAGAACTCACATCCATGCTTATTCAATATACATCGCCCATTGCTGCTGCTCAGTTTCCACGGTTTGTAAATACCGAAACATCCATGCAGGCTGCTTCGCCGGCTTTTGAAATTACAAGATTGCTTAATTTGCTTGGTATCGGACTGGATGCAATCGAAATTTTTGGTTACATACTGATTCTGGCTGCCATTCTTGGAATATTTATAGCGTTGATGAATTCAATGAGAGAAAGAAAATATGATTTGGCTATTATGCGCACACTTGGCGGATCACGATTTAAACTTTTTTCGCATATTATACTCGAAGGGGTAATCATTGCACTGGCCGGCGGGGTTTTAGGGATATTTTCAGGCCATCTGGCTGTTGAAGGTATCGGTGTCTGGATGGCAGAGGCTCAACAATTTGCTATCCGCGGATTCGTTATATTGCCAGGTGAATTAAAAATTTTCACATTAGCTGTCGGAATTGGTATCATTTCATCCATCGTGCCGGCCGTACAAGCTTATCGAACTGACATTGCTGAAACACTATCTAAATCATAAAAACCATGCTGAAAAAAATAACATTGTTTCCTCTATTTCTTATCATTTTTACCATATTCAGCGGTTTTACTCTGAATACAGAAAATGAAACTCTTTCTGATGATAGCGAGGTCATTACCATCAAATGGGAAGTTCTTGCAAATGTAGAATGGAAATGGGACGGAGATTTTTACGAAGCGGTATTCAGTGAAGAAGCCAAAAAGCTGGATGGCAAAGAAGTAATTGTCGAAGGATTTATGTTCCCGCTTGAATACACCCGTAAACACAAAACGTTTTTAATCAGCAGCAGCCCGATGAGTAACTGCTTTTTCTGCGGGCCAGGTGAAGCTGAATCTATGGTCTACGTTCTTGCTGATGAGCCAATGGATTATAAAACAACGCCCTTTAAAATGAAGGGGACTTTCAAGCTTGTCGATGATGTTAGCATGGGTATTCTCTATCAGCTTGATAATGCAAAACCGGTAAATTAACAACTCTTGATTCGCATAAAACGAAATAAAATCCTTCCATTCCTGGCCTTATTTCTGTTGGGGACAGGTTTTGTCGCTCTGCAATTTCATGAGGTCATTCACCTTTTTGAAGAAAACAGGGCTTTTGTTGCACATCAGAACGAGAATAAAGATGATGACCTGTATGATGGAACCTGCATTTTTTGCGTTTTAAGCAGCCAGCCTTTTTTATCTTTTGATAACCAGTATTTTTTTTATCCGCAATTTACAAGTCCACACTTAGCCGTTAATGAATACGGATTTCAAAGAGTTATAGCTTACCTCTCCTTTTCATTACGCGCCCCGCCGGTTCTATAGCACTTACCTTCTCTCACCGGAAACCAATTTCCGCGGCCTTTCATAAACGGCTTCAAGAATTTTAAATAACTGTGTGATTCACTGTCCGGAATCTTCCGATCAAACTGCATAATATTTTTAGAAGAGGATACCGGATTATGATTATGATCTTGTTTTGGTTTAGGTGAGACGCAACCTGATATCAGACACCGGTCCCGGGAGTATATTTTGCTCCCGGGTGCCGGGGTTTGATACTCATCCCAACGATAATCGAAAAACGGATCCGGCAAGTTCATGCCGGATCCAAATACCAATCAACAAATAAATATGAGAGCTTTAGACAGGAAAATACCGGTAACCATTTTATGTGGTTTTCTCGGATCGGGAAAAACAACACTCTTAAATCATATTCTTGAACACAGTTACGGTAAACGAATAGCTGTGATTGTCAATGAATTTGGAGAAGTAAACGTTGACTCCAAACTTGTAAAACATACAACTGAAAAGATGATAGAACTTTCCAATGGCTGTATCTGCTGCACACTTCGCGGTGACTTGATTGAAGGGGTGCATAACCTGATTCAGGAGCATGATATGGATCATATCGTGATTGAGTCAACCGGCATCGGTGAGCCAATCCCAATTGCGCAGGCATTTTATGTACAGCCGGAGCTGCTCGCGCTGGAACCCGGTATTCCGAACATTCAGCACCGTGTGTATGTGGATTCGCTGATTACAGTGGTAGACAGCTCCCAGTTTATGGAGATGTACCAGCGAAACAGCACGGTGGAGGGCGATGATTTCAACCGCGGTTACGGACAGCTTCTCGCCGAACAGATCGAAGGAGCGGATATCCTGATTCTGAACAAAACTGATCAGGCATCGGCATCTCAGATAGACACATTGGAGAAGCTTTTTTCCACAATGAATCCAAGAGCGGTGATCTATGAATCGGAGTACGGACAAATAGATCCCGGGGAAATCCTGAACACGGGAATTTTTGATATCCAAACCGCCGAACAGTCCTCTCTTTGGGTGGCTGAGCTGGAGAAAGAGCCTGGTTCTGAAGCGGATGAATACGGCATTGAGACTTTTGTTTACACAACCTCGGGGCGTTTCGAAGAGCGAAAACTGATTGATACACTGAACGGGGGATTGCCCGAAAATATCCTGAGGTCGAAAGGACTTATTGCCATTGAGGGATCTGATGCCGCGTTTCTCTGGAGTCAGGCCGGTAAGTTTTTGCAGTTCCAACAGATCGGCCGTTTCGCAAATCCGGAGCAGGCTAAATCTGAGATTGTATTTATTGGCCAGAATCTCAACCGAAAATACATATCCAGACTGCTTGAAAAAGCAAAAGCAGTGTCTGTGATGCAAGATAGTTGATCAAAACATAAACAAAACTTAGAAAAATGCTGAAAGCCGACCGATTAACGAAAAGATATGGTGAGTTAACCGCTGTGAAGGAATTGAATCTTGAAGTAAGAGGGGGGCAAATCTATTGCCTGCTTGGCCCTAACGGAGCCGGAAAAACCACAACTGTGAATCTCTTTATGGGATTTGTTGCTCCCACTGAAGGAAACGTTTTTGTCAACGGAATGGATGTTGCTCAACATGCCAGGGAAACCAAACAATTTCTCTCTTATATCCCGGAGAATCTGGCACTCTATCCCAATCTGACCGGCCTCGAAAATATTGAGTTTTTTGCGGGCCTGAGCAATGGACAGTTGGCAGAACCAGATTTTAAAAAGCTGCTTAGTGAGGCAGGACTTCAGCAATCGGCATTTGATCAGCGGGTTTCGGGATACTCAAAAGGGATGCGGCAAAAAGTGGGCATTGCCATTGCGCTGGCAAAAGACTCGAAAGCATTGATTTTGGATGAGCCCACATCCGGCCTTGACCCGCAGGCGAGCAATGAGTTTGCCAGGCTGATTGAAGGACTGCGAAAAAAAGGGATGGCGGTGTTGATGACGACACACGACCTGTTCAGGGCCAAATCAACCGGTACTCATATAGGCATCATGAAAGAAGGGCAGCTGATGGAGACGGTGGATACATCAGATATTGATCATCCCGAACTGGAGCGGCTGTACCTGAAAACAATAGAACTTGAACCCGTAAACTGACAGGAGATCAATCGGCATGATTCTTACAATCGCTAAAAAGGAAATGAAGGAGTTATTCAGGGACGGTAAGATGAAGACGTTCCTTGTACTTTTAATCGGCCTGTCCATCTTTTCGGGCTGGATTGGATTCGACCACTATCAAAGCGTGAAGGCTGAACATGAGCAGGCTCAGCAGCGCGACCGCCTTGTTTGGGAAAATCAGGGTGAAAAAAATCCTCATAGTGCAGCTCATTACGGGATTTATGCATTCAAACAGATGCACCCGCTGTCATTTGTAGATGCCGGTATTGACCATTACGAAGGTATTGCCATCTTTATGGAAGCCCATGTTCGAAACCACAGCGAATTTGCCAGAGCGCAGGATGAAACGGCACTGGCACGTTTTGGACATCTTTCTCTTGGTTTTGTGCTGCTCTATCTGCTACCCCTATTTGTTCTTCTTGCCGGGTTCAACAGTTTCAGCCGCGAAAAGGAGAGTGGCACATTAAAAATGATGATTGGCCAGGGAGTGGCACCATGGAACATTCTCCTTGGTAAATGGATGGGACTCTTTACTCCGGGAGCTCTCTTTCTGCTGCTCATTCTTGCGGCGGCAGGAGTGCTCATCGCAGTAACGGGAGATTTTTCCGGATTTCATTTAGGATCCCTTGCAATGATGGGCCTGGTATATCTACTCTATCTCATCGTTTTTGTTAATATCACTCTTCTTGTTTCATTGCTCGCTAAGAACGAGAACCAGGCACTGGTTTTGCTTGCGGCAATCTGGATTTTGGCTGTTTTGATTGCCCCCAATATTTCTGCGAGTATTGCAAACCATACGTATCCCTATCCGTCCAGCCAGCAATATGAAGACCAGCTTGCTATCGATCGCCGTGATGGTTTTGAAGGATATGAACCATGGAGTATTGCTTCGGTTCAATTGCGCGAACAAACCCTGCTGGAATATGGTGTTAACTCTGTTGATGAACTGCCATTCAACTATCGGGGATTTGCGTTCCAAAAATCAGAAGAGCACGAAGCCGTGCTGTATGAATATCATTTCAATAAGCTTAGAGAGATTCAGGAAAATCAGGAGGATGTCTATCGTTCTATGGCGGTTCTCTCACCCTT
>JBHJOO010000381.1:0-2173 GCA_050329675.1 Balneolaceae bacterium | reverse complement strand
CAACCGGCTTAGGTAAAAAGCTATCAGCAGGTTTCCTGAAAACCAAAGTAATAAAATCTAAATTAATTACCGACGATTTCCCCGAAAAACCGTAGTTTCATGGCTGACAATGAGAAGAGAAAGTAACGATGCTACGCGGTCTGTTTTTTGGAATTAGAAAAGAGGTACCACTACTTATATTGAACCTAAATATTATTCATCCCCATGCCCTGCGAAAAATTACAGAAAACCTTAATGTGATAATATATATATTGTGTATGAATGAACTGTAAAAAGTATCGATTTACCAGGCACTCAACATTTAAAATGTTCGAAAGGAGAATTTCTATTGACCAACTTAAAAAAACGGTAGAAAATGGTGAAGTGGTTCAAAATTATTCTAAAGTACTTAACATGAAATGTACAACATGTAAGAATGGAACAATGGTTGACGGAGAAGTGACAGTTACGTTACAGCGTGGTCAAAGTGTGATTGTGATTAAGAGTGTTCCGGCTCATGTGTGTGAAAATTGCGGAGACTACACCCTGGACGAAGCGGTGACCTCCCGTATAATGGACATTGCCGAACTTGCTGTTGTGAATAATCCTGAAATTGAAGTTCTTCAGTATGCAGCCTGATATGATATATTCCGGATTAATATCCAACATTCAACCTTCAATCCCGAAACAACTTCCAACCCAAAAAAACCTTCAACCCCGAAAGTTTTCGCGACAGGCCCTGTAACCTTTAATTTTTCTTCCTATAACCCAAAAAAATCTTCAACACATATATTATAGCATTGAGACGAAAACAGAAAAACCAATATCTCGTTGTGATGTACCTGGACAAATATTTACTTAAATTCTGATTCAATAGTTAGTTTATTATGAAATATAAAAAATATATAGAAAGAAATCCGAAAGTGATGCTGGGAAAGCCGGTTATCAAAGGTACCCGCATTACTGTTGAACATATAATCAGAAAATTATCAAGTGGATATACAATTTCTGATCTGTTAGAAAATTATCCGCATCTTACGAAAGTGCAAATATCTGCTGCACTGGAATTTGCAGCAGATATGATTGCTCACGAGGAGACGTTGGAGAAGATGTGATCATTTTTGATGAAAACATTGATCAGCAGATAATCGAAAAGATCAGATTATTCGACTATGAAACCTATTCTATCAGGGAAGAAACACCGGGAATCAGCGATCGTAACGTAATTGATCTTGTAAGAATAAAAAAGGGACTGCTTATTACAGAAGATAAAGATTTTGGTAAATTGGTATTCTCGCATAAGATAAAAGACTGTTCTGTAATATTATTACGATATAAAAAATCTGATTCAGATCGAATTGCAGACAAAATCATAAGAGTCTTGGAAAATTACTACAAAGAACCTGCTAATTACTTTTATACAATAACTGGAGAAAGAATAAGATCCAGAAAAATTTAAATTTTTAGACCAACTAACGGGGCTCCATCGAGGGGATGTGGGATGATTTTTGGAAAGGAAAGAAAGAAGCTGGGGTTTAGTTGAGTTAATCGCCTGAGGGTAAATCCGGGTTGTAGCCGGCGAAACATTTTGTAACTTTCGGTATAAAAGCAGCTCTTGGATATAGAAAGTAGGCAGTTGACAGTTGAGCGGAGCGAAATCCCGACAGCGGGAAATTTGACTATGAGCTTGTGTATAACTCTGTCGGGGTAGGCAGTCGGTGGAGTAAGCAATTGACAGTATGCAGTATGAAAATGCCTGAATATCAACCGGCTTAGGTAAAAAGCTATCAGCAGGTTTCCTGAAAAACAAAAGTAATAAAATCTGAATTTAATACTGACGATTTCCCTAAAAAACCGTAATTTTATGGTTGGCAATGAGAAATGTCAATGAATCAACAGACGGAGTATGCACATGAATGCAAAATATGTTAAAAGTTGAATGTTGAAAGTTAAATGTTTCTCCATAAAATTAACCTTCAATCCCGAAAGTGTTCGGGACAGGCTCTTCAACCTTCAACCTTCAACTTGATACTTTCAACCTCAAAAACCTTCAACCTTCAACCCGATAAAAAAATTGGCAACCGTTAAACGTTTTGAAGATCTCGAAATATGGAAGATGGCACGTGCACTTGTGAAAGAGATATATGAAGTGACAAGAGAAAAAGAATTTGCCAAAGACTATGGACTGAAAGAT
>JBHJOO010000587.1:0-2046 GCA_050329675.1 Balneolaceae bacterium | reverse complement strand
AAAAACCGATCATGTCAGGGTTTTCAAGATCCTGTAAATCCCAGATATACGTTCGGGTGTTATGATTTTGATTCAGTTCATCCAGCTCATCATTCATGTAAAAGTAGCCGTGATCTTCTGATAACCAGCCCTGGTGTGAGTATTGGTTACCGTCATAGCTCAGAACAGCAACCGTTTCCGGATTTGACTTATCCGTAACATCACTAATCAAAAATTTTCGCTCACTTGAGCTGAAACAGAGTTCACGTCCACGGAACCTTGCATCCGGACCTCTGTAAATTACACATTGAGTATCATGAATATAACCGTTTGCAATTACACCACCGGCTTCCGGTTCGATATGGCAGCCTGCAAATTCAGGCTGCAGAGGGTTATTTATATTAACAATGTGCAACCCGCCGAATTCCGCACATTCTTCACCGGTTGTTGATCCGACAATGTAGGCATATCCTGATTCTTCATTGACTGCCACATTGTGGGCATTTCCAATTTTATCATATAGTGCATCTTCAGTAAAAACGGCAGGTGCAGATTCAACACCGCGTAATCTTGTAAGATCAAATACCTGCATTCCGTGGTTCCGCTCTTCACTTACTACAAGCATATAATTGCGATAGACTTTAATATCACGCCAGGCTGAAGCGTCTTTAAAACCACCGGATTCTTCATCATGTAATGGCGCATGATGGACAATGGCATGGCTATTTGCCTGATGTGTCGATTCCAATAACTTGCCAATAACGAGAGGTTCGGCGGGATTGGTTACGTCTACAATGCTTACACCATCAGTAAGTCCGACAAGTGCATATTCTTTACGGGTTTGCGGGTCAGTCCATGCCCAGAGATCATTTCCGCGAACACCTCCAAGTTGGTCTAGAGAAACACGGGCATAAAGTCCCACATTATTACAAGGGTACTGGTTTAGTACCATTCCGTTTTCACAAGCAGAAAATGGCGGCTCACTATCTGTTGAGTCGGTTCCGCAACTCAGGAAAAACAAAATAGTTATAGATGTGAGAACTGAAATGCAATGATTTTTCATACGTATTTTTGATTTCAATCGTTATATGAACGTAAAAACCTCTGTTTTTATTTGATTTCAATTAAATTTATACCATTTTGTAATATAATTAACTGAAAAAAATATAGATGTAAAATGAGTGACGAAAAGAAATTTGAAGAGATGCTGGAAAACCCCACGAAATACCAGCAGAAAGCCATTTATGATGCGAAGGAAAAAGCCTGTAAGGATGCGATGAAGTCAAGTAAATCAAAAAATCCACATAACAAAGGATCTAATCTTGCTGAACTTTGGGATTATATTTACAAGGAATATTATCAGATTCAGTGATCGGCTGTTAATTTAAAAAATATTTTTATTCGAAAATTTTTCGAATAAATCATGTGATATTCAACGCATTATGCAGACTCGTGCAGCATCGCTGAGCCAGATCCTTTTGTGTAAGTAAGATCGAATCGAATCTCAAATTCAGTGCCATTGTTATGCTTGATATCTACATCAGCCTTCAACTGATCTGCAAGTGTTTTTACAATGGTAAATCCAAATGATTCCGGATTCTCATACATGGTTTTGTTTTGCAGCCCTTTTCCATTATCCGATATTTTCAAGACTCCTGAATTACCCTCCTTTTTAAAAATAATTCGCACAATTCTGCTGTCAGAGTTCCTGGTAAAAGCGTATTGAAAAGCATTCGAAAGCAGTTCATTACAAATCAGCCCACAGGGTATTGCCTGATTAATACTCATTCGTGTATCATCTATCTCTTTTACCAGTTCGACCGGAACATCATTTTTCTTCTGTTTTTGATAAATGAAATCGATCAGGTTACTCAGATAGTTTTTAAAATCCAGCTCGACTTTGGCTTTTTCTTCGGAAAAAAAATCATGTGCGAGGGCAAGTGCTTTAATTCTCCTCCGGCTGTCCTGCAGAATTTTATTAACTGCGTCATTATTAGTAAAGGAGGCTTGTAATTCGAACAGGGCAGAAATAAGTGCCAGGTTATTTTTAACCCTGTGATGTAATTC
>JBHJOO010000387.1:0-8636 GCA_050329675.1 Balneolaceae bacterium | reverse complement strand
AAACCGGTCATCACTTCATCATAAATAAGCAAAACGGGAAATTTATCTCTCACTTTTTTCAATTTTTGCAAAAATTCAGGACGGCACATTCGCATCCCTCCCGCTCCCTGCACCAGCGGCTCGATAATAATACCGGCATAATGCTCCGGATTTCTGAGCATTTTGGTTTCCAGCAGTTCAATTACATAATCTTCCCTTTCTTCGTCTGTTTTACTACCCATCCACGTTTCAGGAAATGGAACATATTCCACTTCAAATAAAAGATCACTGTAAACATGTGAAAACATAGACCTCGCCCCGACTGACATAGACCCGAAAGTATCCCCATGGTAAGATCCCTCAAATGCGATAAATTTCTTCTTTTTCAGGCCCCGGTTTTTCCAGTATTGCCAGGCAATTTTTATAGCAACTTCAACAGAAGTAGATCCATTATCAGAAAAAAACACTTTTGTAAGCCCACCCGGTAATTTTTGAGTCAGTTTTTCTGCGATTTGCTCGGCCGGCTCGTGTGTAAAATTGGCAAAGATAACATGTTCAAGTGTTTCAGCCTGTTTTTTAATCGCTTCAACAATTTTGGGATGTGCGTGGCCATGCAGATTTACCCACCAGCTCGAAATACAATCCACCACTCTCTTTCCACTTTCAAGTTCAAGCCATATTCCCTTTCCTGAAGCAATCTTTAACGGCTGCGCGCTGTCTTTTAAAATGGTGAAGGGGTGCCAGATATTTGGATGCATTAGTTAAATATTTGATTGTAAGCCGATTCAAGCGTGGAAGAATTCAGTTTTTCCAGACGATTTAACCGATAGATATTGTTAATATCACCAAAATTACGAATGGCTTCTTCATTGGATTCATGCGGCTCACCATTCATCACTATTCCAAATACAGGGATATCGCGATGCCTGAGAGCCTGAAGGCTAAGCAATGTATGATTGAGTGTACCAAGGCCGGATTTAACAACCAGCAGTACCGGTATATCCATTTTTTTAATCAGATCGATCATTGTTTCTTTATCATTCAGCGGCACAATGAGCCCGCCGGCTCCTTCAATGATCAGATGCTTTTGTTTATAATGTGGTTCTTTTATTTTGTCCAGGCTTATTTTGATGCCTTCCCTTGCCGCTGCTGCATGCGGACTCATGGGGGTTTTTAGTTTATATGATTCTCTATAAAAATGTGAATTCTCCAATTGAGTAACACGCTGAACAAATTCCGTATCGGTTTGGGGTTCCATACCTGCCTGTACCGGTTTCCAGTAACCGGCCTGTAAACCCCTTACCAAAACAGAAGAAACGACTGTCTTGCCAATTCCCGTATCTGTTCCTGAAATAAATAAACGTTCAGGCAATATTTTATACTTACTCATAACTTCTTTTTAACTGCAAGAAAGCACAAATGATAGGTAATTTTGACCACATTATCTGAACTTTGATCCCAATATGTGACAAGTTTAGTGAAATCACTACGGCTCAATGATTTCCCTATAACGGATGTGGATACGCCGATTTCTTTCAGATGTCTGAAAAACTGAATGGACGACCCATATACTTCCGTTTGAAAATCTTCGTGGCAGTTAACCTGAAATGGCCCGCGGGAAATCCTATTGATAATTTCTTCAATATCAGGCAGCGGATTGGCAGTAAACGGCAGGCCCAGTTTCAGGCAGTTCGTTTTCCACTCGGGAAAAGAGCCGGAACCCGGAAACGACATGAGCAGATAACCACCCGGAACAAGTGCTTCGCAAAATCTGCTGAGCGCCCCCGATGGATCACGAAACCACTGAGCTACAAAATTACCGGCAATCACAGCGTATCGATCTTTTTTAATTTCGCCGGTTTCTGCATCCAGAACCCTAAATGTAATATTATCACTTTCTTTTATATTTGTTTTACACTGCCTTATCATGGCATCCGACAAATCAGAGACGATGATCTCTCTCTCCGGAAAGAGCCTGATGAGATGGCGGGTCAGGAAACCGGTACCGGCCCCCATTTCCAGGACCTTACCCGCCGGAATAGAGTATTTGCAGGGCTCGATTGAAGCAGCAAGCCGGGCTGCTGATTCCTTTTGTAATTCAGCTTTTGAATGATAAACAGAAGATGCTCTTGTAAATGCATCTTTTATTTTCAGTTTTTCAGTTTTTTTCACAGAAATATACTTACTGATTTAAAAAATATTCGGGTTCTATTATTGGCTTCAAGAGTGAATAACATTCTTTAGCGTGTGTATACGGCAGGGCATGGCCTGCCTGCTTAATTTCAAAATACTGGCTTCTGTAGCGAAGGCTTTGATACAGGCTGCGGGCTTTTTCATTGGAAACAATTTTATCATCTTCGCCATGAACAATGCTGATTTCCGGTATTTCATGCAGAATTTGTTGTGGCTGTACCTCATTCTGTATCGCAGAGAGATCTTCAAGCAATTTTTCATGATCTATGTCCACATTCAGCAACTGTTCGTCGGGTTCATCAGGCCAAAATGTATTCTTTAAGAATTTTTTGAGTACTTCATCCGGTTTTTCAACAAACCGGGAGAGCATTTGCTGCACGATAAAACGGGATCTTTTTCTTTCTGTATCCGAATCCGGGTGAAAATCAAGAAATCCTCCAAAAATAACAAGATGATCCGTTTGGGAAAGAATGTGTTGCGGACACCAGTGGAGGCCAAATGAGTGTACGAATACTATTTTTTTAACTGTAACATCCTCATTAAAATCAGCATATATCCGTTTACCCGTGTAGCCGCGGCTTACAGCCTCAAACTGAATGTTATTACTTAAAAGTTCATTCCATTTTTTCCAAAATGAGTCAGTTAATCCCCAGCCATGGTAAGCAATAATATGTGCATGTCTTTTATTCATCCAGCAATGCTTTTTTCAAAATATCAATCTCCTCTTTGCTGTGTTTTGCAGATATTGTTATTCGCAGCCTGCTTTCCCCTTCAGGCACTGTGGGCGGCCGGATCGCCAAAATATATATACCTTCCGATTTCAGTCGATTCGAAATCTTTATAGCTTCTGCATCAGAACCAATTAAAACAGGAATGATCTGCGACCCACTGTTTAATGTATTGCAGCCGGATTTTACCAGCTCCGATCTTAAGTAATCCGACATATTTATCAGATGATCTCTTTCATCAATCATTCCGGGAATCAGATCAAAGGCGGCAGAAATGGATCCAACGGCAGACGGGGGAAGAGAAGTACTGTAAATAAATCCATCACAATAATTAATCAGGTACTCTTTAAGCTCCTGGTTCATCAATGCAACAGCACCGAACGCCCCGGCGGCTTTTCCAAAAGTTTCAAGAAGCAGATCAATCTGATCATTGTAAGCACCGAGCCCTAATCCCTTTCTGCCAAAAAGGCCTGTAGAATGAGCATCATCCACATAGAAGTATGCTCCGAATTTTTTACACAGATTCCCTATTTCATCTATTGCTGCAAAATCACCATCCATGCTAAACACTGATTCGGTGATTACCCAGGTGACCCCTGTATTTTTTGCTGAATGCCTCATCAATAATTTTTCGAGATGATTTAAGTCATTATGCTGGTAACGAACAAGTTGTGCATTACTTGCTTTACAGCCATGAAGTATACTGTTGTGGCATTTTTTATCGGCCAGGATGGTATCATTACGACCGGTTAAAGCCGGAATTACCGTTGCATTAGCCTGGTAGCCAGTGTTAAAAAGCAGTGCTTCTCTGCTGTAAAGGGATGAAAGCTGATCTTCCAGTTCATGATGAATGGAAAGTGTTCCCGTTATGAGCCGGGATGCCGAAGAGGATGTGCCAAATTTTTCTGTGTACTCAATGGATCGTTTCTTTAGTTCGGGATGATTTGCCAGCCCGAGATAGTCGTTACTGCAAAAATCGAGAAAACTTCCACTCTCAGTTTTTATTATGGCCTTGTCACAGCTTCGTTCAACAGGCTGCAAACGCCTGAGACGATTGATTTTTTTACGGCTGATCAGTGCAGCCCTGTATTTATCGTTCTTCTCATCGCTGTTCACGAACTTCACCAGCTACTTCATCGGAAAATTTTGTCCATGTAGAATCGCTCTCAAATGTTCTTCCCATAGCCCTGAATTGCATCACAAATCTGCGTTTATTCACACTTGGAGCAAACTGGCCATACTCAATCATAAAAAGGCGGTCTGCTGCCGGGTCATGATAAACAAAATTCACAAACGGGCCACCCATGAAATCATTCGTCATACGCCACGTTCCAAGAGTTTCGTATCCGGTCAGCCTGCTGTCATCAAGATTCATTTTCCGTGTTTTAACCGGCCTGTTATATTCTGTCGTTACAAAAGAGTTTTCACGCTGTCCCCGCACATAAATTTCCATCAGCGAGTCACGTGTAGTGTTAATCCAGGTGGGATCGATAAAGTCAATATTTTCAACATTGTCTTTCCACCATGCCCACATCCAGCGGTCATTGTCACTCAATACCCGACGAAAACTGACCACATTCGTTGTATCAACCGTCCACACATAATCATGCTGCATTCTTACCTTCCACCCAAACCGGTTCCATAATGAGTCATTAAGAACTGTTTGTTCACCTCTGCGGTAAACTTCTTCAATTCGCCGGTCAAACTCACGTTCAAGTAAATTATCTACAAGCGGATCAACCGAAGACTCAATCTTGGAGGCAAGAGAGGAATCACTTGTAGACGTCAATACCAGAGCCCATTGATCTCTGACCCATCTGTCTTCAATAGGAAAGGCGAAACTCTGCTCCTGCCGAACCCGTGCTTCTACCTCATCACTTAGAATTGCACGAATAAATGATCCTACATTAGAATCTTCATCAATCGGTGCTGCAAAGATCACATTTTTTCTTTCCTTCAGCCTCTCCAGTTCATCATTTGTTCTGAAATCTGTAAAAATAAGTCTGAATAACGGTTCATAGGCAGGTACTGTTTCAATGGCTTTCCCGAAACTGTTTCTAATGGCTTCTGCCGTTTGGCTCTCATGTTTGGATGAATCCATTACTACCAAAATTTCGTCCATTGCTCCTATTGATTTAGGGCGATACGTACTCTCGCAACTTACTCCTGATAGAATGATAGCTGCTATCGTGATGGTATATATTACTTTCCGCATGGTATTTTAATTTCCAAATTTAAGTTCATGAACAAAAGAAAAAAGCTTATTTTTCCATTTTGCTTCAGGATAATTGCTTCGAATATGATCAATCAGGGCACTTCCTGCAATAAATCCATCCACTTCTTTACAAATAAGTTGTGCATCATGATAATTTTTTATTCCAAAACCAACAAGTTTTGGATTTTTTTTGATGTTTTTATTTACCCTGTTGATAAACTTTTCTACTGACCGGGCAACTTCACTTCCATCCCGGGCGCCGGTGACTCCTGTAACGGATACACAGTAAACAAAACCCTTCGATTTATTATCAATCATCCTCATACGTTCGCTGCTGGTATTCGGTGCCACAAGAAAAATCAAATACAATCCATTTTTTCTTGCCTCTTCTTCAATAATTCCCGATTCCTCAGCCGGTAAATCGGGAATAATGAACCCATCGGCTCCCGCAAGCGCCGCGTCTCTGCAAAACTCTGCAACTCCATAACGCAAAACAGGATTAATGTAACCCATCAGTATGACAGGAATTTCAGAAGTTTCCCTTACCTTTCGAATAATATCAAATATTTTTTTCATCGTAATACCATTCCGGAGGGCAACTTCACTTGAATATTGTATGGTCGGGCCATCTGCAAGCGGATCGCTGAACGGCATACCCAGTTCAATCAAATCAGCTCCGTTCTGTTCAAACCCAAGTATCAAATCGGCCGTCGAATCAATTTCGGGATAACCGGCTGTGAGAAAAAGCGACATAATTTTTCCATCCCCCTTCCGGTTTTCAAAAACCTCTGAAATTCTGTTTGATACTTTCGTTGTCATATATATTCCGAAATTGTTTTCATGTCTTTGTCACCCCTTCCCGAACAATTAATTACTACAATATCGCCGGTTCTTGTCAATGGCATTAACGTTTCAAGATATGCCAAAGCATGTGCGGTTTCAATAGCCGGTATAATACCTTCCTTTACAGACAGCAGTTTAACAGCATCCATGGCTTCACGATCCGTGATTCCGTAGTAATGAACTCTTTTGAGATCGTGCAGGTATGAATGTTCAGGGCCGATTCCCGGATAATCCAGGCCGGCACTGATCGAATGAGCGAGTTGAATCTGACCTTCACTATTTTGCAGCAGGTAACTCATGGAGCCATGCAGAACGCCGGGAGATCCTATGGTCAATGTAGCTGCCGTTTGATCCGTGTCGGCACCAAGACCTGCTGCTTCAATTCCGATCATTTTTACATTGTCATTTTCCAAAAATGGATAGAAAAAACCAATGGCATTAGATCCGCCTCCTACACATGCAACAAGATAATCCGGATCTCTTCCCTCTTTTTGCCTTAGCTGTTCTTTCGTTTCGTTTCCAATCACACATTGAAAATTTCGCACCATCATCGGATACGGGTGCGGCCCTACAACCGAACCGATGATATAAAAGGTATCTTCCACATTGGTCACCCAATCCCGGATAGCTTCATTAGTTGCATCTTTCAGGGTTTGGGAGCCGCTGTTTACAGGCCGTACCTCTGTTCCAAGCAGTCGCATCCTGTCAACATTCAGTTTTTGCCGCTCCATATCTTCAGCGCCCATGTAAACGATACAATCAAGGCCAAACTTTGCACAAGCGGTAGCTGTAGCCACGCCATGCTGTCCCGCTCCGGTTTCAGCAATAATCCTCGACTTTCCCATCTTTCTCGCAAGCAAAGCCTGTCCTATAGCATTGTTAATTTTGTGGGCTCCCGTATGGCATAAATCCTCTCTCTTAAGATAGATTTTGGCTTTACCATAGTGCTTCGTTAATCTGTTTGCCAGTGTTAATTTTGTAGGACGGCCCACATATTCGTTCAGAAGATCATGGAATTCAGCATTGAAAACCGGATCGTCTGCTACTTTCGCGTAAGCCGCCTCAAGCTCTTCAAGTGCCGGAATCAATATTTCGGGTACAAATTTGCCACCGTAATTTCCAAAATAACCTGTTTTTGTTGGCGCTGTGTACTTCATGTTCGGGAATTCAGGGGGTTGAGGATTAATTTAAATTTTATTTAGGTTCTGCCGGAAACTTTGTGGGTCGTCAACAGAACCATGAATACTGACTGGTAATTTTGCATGTCTCGAAAATTCCCCCTTTGAAGGGGGCAGGGGGATGATCGACTAACTTGCAATCCACTTAACCTTTTAATAACATTGCAGATATTCGAATTTGTTACCTTCATGATACTTTCAAACTTTTGTTAACTCATCACTTTTCATCCCCCCGGCCCTCCGTCAGCCGACGGAGGGAGCATTCTACACTGCATCATGAATAACTCAAAACGCTTTTAACCCACAAAATTTCCGGCAGAACTTTTATTTTATATGATTGTAATTTAAATACGTTTGATCTTTGTATTATAGTTTTCAATAATGTCGTTTCAGGGTTGATAGTTCCTTTATTCCATTCTTCCAAATTCACCGGTTTCCTGCAGTTCCCATATTTGATGCATTTCATTAAAAAATGATTCTATTTTGTCAAAATCTTTAATACCAGGTGCTTTTTCTACACCGCTGGCAAGATCAACGGCAAAAGGGTGTGTCATCATAATACCCTCCCGCACATTATCCGCATTCAATCCTCCGGATAAAAAAACAGGCCTTTCCATGTTTAAGTCCATGAGCAGAGTCCAGTCGAAACTTATTCCCGTTCCCCCCCACTGGCCTTTTGAACCGGTATCGAATAAAAGATAACTTGCTACATCCAGGTATGGTTCCACTTTATCATACAATTTGGAAGAATTCGTAGTTTCATCAATATGAAATACCTTTATCACAGGTAAATCCAACATCCGGCAGTAATCCGGAGATTCCGTCCCATGAAGCTGTACAAGATCAATTCCCGTCTGTTTTGCGATTTGATTTACATCATCCAAAGACCGGTTTACAAAAACACCAACGGATTGGGGCCCTTCAATCCAGTTTATGATAGCACCGGCTTTGGCGGGTTCAATGTAGCGCGGGCTTTTTTCGTAAAAAATAAAACCGAGATAATCTGCTATTGCCCCTGCAGCAAATCGGGCGTCCTCAAGATTGGTTATTCCACAGATTTTAACTTTCGTTCTGTTACCCTGATCGGCGAACATAGTTACTCCGTTTCTGTTTTCATTCGATTTTTAAATGCCATTACAAGATTTCGCAGTGCCAGGCCGGGATCATCCTGTCTCATAAAGTATTCTCCGATAAGTGCTGCATCAATATTATGTTCAAGAAGAGTTAAAAGATCATCAGCAGACGATATTCCGCTTTCCGAAACTGTAATTATATCTTCCGGTGCTTCCTTCAATAAATGAATACCTTTGTGGACATCCACTTCAAAAGTATGAAGGTCGCGGTTATTTACACCGAAAACTTCTATTTCATTCCATTTTAACCGTTCCACATCTTCACGGTTGTAACACTCAACCAGTGCCTGCAATCCGGCTTCCCTTGTGGCAAAAAGAAGTTCAGATAACTGATTTCCATCCGTAATCGTTGATATCAGCAAAACGG
>JBHJOO010000233.1:0-6164 GCA_050329675.1 Balneolaceae bacterium | reverse complement strand
TCAGTAAGAATGATCAATGATAACAATTTTTTTATATGAACAGTTGTGCCATGACCTACTTCTATCACTTTTAAATGTAACTTATTTTGTAGCCACTTCATCGCCATTTTGCGGAACTTGAGCTAACGATTTGATAATCCAAGAATGACGATCCTAAAAATTTTTATAAGAGACCGGGAATCAAACTTGAGGCAATAGGGAACCATTCATATTTGCTGATGAAAACTGAGATTGTTTTACTTATAATTCTTTCCAGGAAAATCAGCAAGTTTCACCTGTATCCGGATCGATGTAACAGCCGTCACCGGACAGAGACCGCTGCCATTTTAGCTCTTGTTCGAGCTCCAAAAGATATTTTTTAATTTTTTCACTGCCTGTTACAAGAGTGCTACCCTCTTTGATGCAGGGAAGATCAATTGATGTCGTTTCCTCATTTTTATATCTCTCTGTTTTATATTTTATAATCATATCATTCAGACGTTCTTCCAATTCATCTGATAATGGATCAATTTCGGGCCGATGGAGTTCGATCATCTTTAAACTACAGGATTTTTATTAAATTAAACCGGTTTCAATAATCAATACTAATAAAAGTTTTTGAAAATCTGAAAGCAGATAAAATTAAAAATTACTTTATTTATCGTATTCTAAACAATCATTCATGAAGATGATAAAAAAAAGATGGATTATTTACGGAAGTTATGGATATACAGGTTCTCTGATTGCTGAAAAGCTTGTCGATTCAGATTATGAAATTATATTATCAGGGCGAAATAGTGTAAAACTTCAGCACCAAAGTGAACAGCTCGGATTTAATTGGATTAAAGCCGATTTAAACAATCTGGCCGAAATGAACCAGTTACTTGGCGAATCTGAATTGGTTATCCATTGTGCAGGCCCGTTTAAGTATACATGGAAAAAAATGGCTGAAGCGTGTATCAGAAATAATTGTCACTATATTGATATTACAGGCGAAATTGAAGTTTTTGAAGGATTGAAACTGATGGATAAAGAAATTATGGAAGCCGGCATCATGGCATTACCGGGGGCAGGGTTCGATGTCGTGCCTTCTGATTGCCTTGCCGGATACTTAAAATCAAAACTTCCCGATGCACATGAACTTGAACTTGCGTTTGCAGGCCTGGGCGGGGGAGTATCACATGGCACGTCAAAAACAATGATAGAAAATCTCGGGAGCGGCGGTGCGGTTCGAAGGAATGGTAAAATCAAGCGGGTACCATTGGCAAATAGTGTAAAAACCTTTGATTTTCCGGATGGAAAAAAAAGAACCGCAGTTTCCATTCCCTGGGGCGATCTGTCCACAGCATTCACTTCAACCGGAATTCCGGATATTACAGTTTATATGGCAATTCCAAAATCTTCTATAAAATGGATGAAGCTGATGAATTACATGACCTTTCTTTTCAAAACAGATTTGATAAAATATATTCTAAATAAAATTATTGAACGCAGGCCTGCCGGGCCCCATAAAAAACAGAGAGAAACTGGTAAAAGTTATTTTACCGGTACTGTTTATAATAAAAATGGGGATTCTTTTTCTGCAGGGTTAAAAACACCGGAAGGATACAGATTAACGGCAGCTGCAGCTGTATTGATCGCAGAGAAAATATCGGTTGGGAAATGGAAAGCAGGTTATCACACACCGGTAACGGCTTTTGGAACAGATTTGATACTTGAAATTAAGGGTACTGAAAGAGAGGATAATTGATATGCGGATAGGTGGAAACCTGATTTTGTTTTTAATCTTCTTGTTTAAAGTAATGTTATCGCCTTTGGCAGTAATTGCACAACAAAATCAGACAAGTTATTTGAGTATCAAGACGGAAAGTGAGGGACAATCAATAAATTTTTTTGCTGCCAATACCGGGTATGTTGATATCCAAATGGAACTTGAGTTCATCGATCCGGAGACGGACTCGGAAATTTTAAATAAAAGCTATCATATTATTCCAGCAAGGACTGAAAACATGCTTTTCAGAAGTATAAATTGGAATCGCAGATTTCATTACCGATATCAATTTATGATGGGTAATCCGGTAAATGCAAATCACAACTCCGGTTATGTCTATCGGTTACCGTTTGGAAATGGAATGGAATTTAAGGTTATTCAGGGCTACAAAGGGGAATTTACCCATAAAGATATTTTTGCAATTGATTTTGCCATGCCGGAGGGCACATCCGTGCATGCAGCAAGAGAGGGAACTGTAATCAGAATTAAAACAGATTCTGACCGGGGCGGTGACGATCCGAAACTTGCACAAGAGGGAAATTTTATAACTATTCTGCACAGTGACGGCTCTTTAGCCTCCTATGTTCACTTGCGAAAAGGGGGAGCCGTTGTTAGTGAGGGTGATAATGTTATTGCCGGACAATTAATTGGCTACAGTGGGAATACCGGGTTTTCAACGGAGCCTCATCTGCACTTTGAAGTAAAAGTACCGGAGCGAATGAACCTCCGGTCTGTTCCTGTTAAATTTAAAACAGGGCCGGATAAAGCAGAAGAACTACAATCAGGTATAATTTACAGGGCATGGCATTGATTAAAAAGTACAGAGAACCCTGAAAAAATAAGGGTGTCGTGTCAACTTTAGCTTACACAATAAGAGTTTTTTTCTGCAATTTATTCAAGTGTGTCATTTTTGTAACATATGAATCCAAAAGTTTGAGTATTTCAAATAAGAGTTTATTTTAAGATAATTGAAATGGATCATTTGCTATATTAATCAGTTGCGAAAACTTTCAGAACATACCGGGGTTTCACTTCCAACAAATCATTCCGACACAGTCATTCTGTTTTTTACAAGAAGTGAAGAGGAGGATGCGGTTTTAAAAAATGTTTTGCCTCAAAGAAACCTCGCTAAACAGACTTTTCTTCACTTAATTAATCACACTCAGAACGAGGCTGTTAAATCGGGGATTCCTGTTTACACGATTCGGTCAGATAAACAGGTGGGAGAATCATTTGGCCAAAAACTGGGCAATGCATTTTGTCTGCTTTATGAAAAAGGATTTGAAAAGGTCATTGCTATTGGAAATGATTGTCCGGAACTGGATGCGGAAGCTCTCAAAAATGCTGAACTCAGGCTGTCCGAATCTGATGTCGTTTTAGGCCCGTCAAGGGATGGGGGAACATACCTGATAGGAATACATAAGAAAGCTTTTCTGAAAAAAGAATTTGAAAACATAAACTGGCAGACTCCGGATGTTTTTCAAGAACTTCAGAGCATATTTACTGTCCGAGGCTTACATCCGGAATATCTGCCTGTATTATCTGATATAGATACGGATCGGGATTTAACATTTATTTTGCAGAAAAAATCTCTGAAAAAGCATCTGATCAAATTACTGAGCAGCTTAAAAAGCCTGTTTGCATCCTGGTTTTCAAAATATGCTCACTATTTTATACCCTGTTCAGGTACTATTCATATAGATAGATTGTATCAGCGTGGCCCGCCCTCCTGAAATTTGTATTTCCGCCATAACATTACCACTTGACATTCAGAAGCCCCGGCTTCTTTTCCGGGCCGAAATGTCTGTATTTCCAATAATCTAAAAAAGTCTGTTAATTTTCATGTCTGTTAAATTAAAAACGCTAAAAAAACGCAGAAGTCATCTATCCGTTGCTGATGAACAGGTAAAACTGCTCGAAACACACGAAACGCCCGCACCGGTATTTAAACAAAAACTTGCTGAAATTGGCCTGAATCCGTTCAAACCAACTGAAATTGAAATTTTGCAGATCAACGTTGGCTATATGTGTGATCTGACGTGTGAACACTGCCATGTTGATGCCGGGCCTGAGAGGAAGGAAATTATGACACGTGAAACCATGGAGATGTGTCTCAGGGCTATTGATAACTCAAATGTTAAAACAGTAGATCTGACAGGAGGAGCCCCTGAATTGAACCCGGATTTTAAATGGTTTGTTTCGGAAATTACCAAACGTGATGTTGAAGTAATCGTTCGAAGTAATTTAACCATACTCGTATCGAATCAAAGATTCCGGACATATCCGCAGTTTTTCAGGGAACATGGTGTTCAGGTTATTGCTTCCCTGCCGTGTTACACGGAAGAGAATACGGATGCCCAGCGGGGAGACGGGGTTTTTGACAAATCGATTGAATCGCTGCAAATTTTGAATTCTCTTGGATATGGCAAAAAAGGATCCGATTTGCAGCTCCATCTTGTTTATAATCCCGGCGGGCCGAGTTTGCCGCCGCTGCAGAAAAGCCTTGAGCTGGATTATAAAAGAATCCTCAAGGAGAGGTACAACATCGAATTTCATAATCTTTATACCATTACCAATTTACCTATAAGCCGTTTTCTTGATCTGTTACTGGCTACGGGCAAATATGAAGAGTATATGGAAAAACTTGCCGTAGCTTTTAACCCTGCTGCTGCCGATGGCGTGATGTGCAGAAATACGGTTTCAGTTAGCTGGGATGGCTATTTGTATGATTGTGATTTCAATCAAATGTTGCAGCTCAGGGTGGAGCAGAATGCCCCGCAGCATATCAGTGAATTTGATCAAAAAGATTTACTTGAGCGTGAAATTGTAACAGGACAGCATTGCTACGGCTGTACAGCCGGAGCAGGATCAAGCTGTCAGGGTGCACTCATTAATTAATTACGAATATCTAAATTAACATATATGAATACTATTGATCTAAAAGAAAAAAAAGAATCCAACTCCTATCTTGAAACAACTAAAAATTTGTACAGGGATGCTGCACTAACACCGGATGTTGGCCTTTGTTGTACCACTGCACCTGTTTGGAAACTTCCCGGGTTGGAGATTCCTGTTAAAATGCAGCAAATGAATTATGGTTGTGGCAGTACAGTGCATCCGGGAGATCTTTCCAATAATCCCGATATACTCTATGTGGGTGCTGGCGGTGGTATGGAACTGCTTCAGTTCGCCTATTTTTCACGGAAAAAAAACGGGGTCATTGGGGTCGATGTTGTGGATGAAATGCTGGAGAGCTGCCGTGAAAATCTCAGGGAAGCGGAACAGGCTAACGAATGGTTCAGCTCTGAATTTGTTAAACTGGTAAAGGGTGATGCTTTAGATTTGCCGGTTCAAGATCAATCCATTGACGTGGCTGCACAAAATTGTTTGTTCAATATTTTTAAACAGGAAGAGCTGAAACAGGCACTGTTTGAAATGTATCGGGTTCTGAAACCACATGGCAGGCTTGTTTTATCCGATCCGGTTTGTAACCAGGATATTCCGGATAATCTCAGGAATGATGAAAGATTAAGAGCAATGTGTCTGAGTGGATCTATTCCTCTTGATAAATATATCGGGTTATTGACGGATATCGGATTCGGGACATTGGAAGTGAGGGCGAAACGTCCGTACAGGGTTCTTGACCCGGCCCATTATGATACGGATGAACTTCTTTTTATTGAGAGTGTGGAAATTTGTGCCATAAAAGATCCGGTTCCTGCCGACGGCCCATGTGTTTTTACAGGAAGAACAGCAATTTACTATGGAGATGATGAATGTTTTGACGATGGTAAAGGTCATATTTTGCTGCCAAATCAACCCATGTCTGTATGCGATAAAACAGCAAATGCATTGGAGGCTCTTGGCAGAAACGACCTCTTTATTTCGGATTCAACATGGTTTTATGATGGCGGTGGCTGTTGTTAATAGACAAAATCGACCAGTTCCCACATTTCATGCTGAACAAGATCGCGTGTAGCTGCAATATGATCGAATAATGAAGTGATATCCGTTTCGGGATGAGTGGTTCTGATTATTTCTTCCGTAAAACCAAATTCAACATGCCATAAACGCTTGAAAAAATTGCCAGTGGCAAAGTTATAACCATATTCTGTTCCGCCGGGAAGAATCAATTCATACATTTCCCATTTATCCATCCGGTCTAAATTCATTCGTTCCTGATGCAGCGGGCGGGCAATTTCATCCTCAAGCATCCTGTATTCAAAATCCCTGCCGCTTGCTACGTTCATATAGTCCATAGCTTTAAATCGGGCAGGTTCCTTGTTTTCCGGATCAGCCTGAAGGGTGTTTCTTACAATCCATATTTCGGAATGTATTTTTTTTTGATTTGGGCGAAGTGAGCGAAAAGCTTTTACCAGTTCATTTTCACGAACAGCGCGTCCAATAACGGATT
>JBHJOO010000396.1:0-23748 GCA_050329675.1 Balneolaceae bacterium | reverse complement strand
CCAAAAAACACAGGGATTTTATAGATCTTGATAAAATTAATCACTACTCTATCCCGGAATTCTGGGAACCTGTACTGGCAAGGCCAGATGAACATCTTATTCTTGAACCTGAAGCCTTTTATATTTTTGCTTCAAAAGAACGTTGCAGAATTCCCGTTCACCTTGCCGCCGAAATGATCGCATACGATACCGGATCGGGTGAACTTCGAACTCATTATGCCGGTTTTTTCGACAGCGGATTCGGTGGAAGCGCTGAAGATAAAGGAGCAAGAGCTGTGCTTGAAGTCAGGTCTCACGATGTGCCATTTCTTATTGAACACGGACAAACCTTTTGCAGTATGCAGTTCGAGCCAAATACCGAAACTCCCGAATTTGTTTATGGTGCCGAAATAGAAAGCAATTACCAGGGACAAGGTTTAAAACTCGGCAAACATTTTAAGGATTCTTAATGTTTATTCATACCACCTGACCTTTAAGTCTAAATTTTCTCAATGGCCATAAATCGCTGTATTTGCCACGATATATCGTTTGCAGAAATAAAGGAAATAGCCCGGGAAAAGAATATCTCTGCTATTGAAGAGCTGCAACATTTTAATATTTGCAGTAAAGGCTGTATGATTTGCAGGCCTTATGTGGCCGAGGTGTTACGAACCGGTAAAACAAGTTTTGAACCGGGATCCGTATATCGAAAAATCCGTAAGCCATGAATCTCTTTTACTCAAACTCACCACTTGATGGTGATCGACTCATTTTAACCGGGCAGGAAGCCAGACACGCCACTCGTGTTATGAGATATAAAACAGGCGACTATATAGATGTAACGGATGGTAACGGAATTCACTACAAAGCTGTAATTACTGAATTGAACAATCAGCAGGTTTTTGCACGCATTGAAGAAGAAACAGAAATACCTTTGCCCTATCCCATTCTCACTCTGGCATTGGGCATTATTAAAAAAAGGGATCGCCTCGAATTCGCAGTTGAAAAGGCGGCGGAACTTGGTGTAAATCATATTGTTCTCTACCGGGGAGTTTACAGTGAGAAAACAGGACTGCGGCCAGACCGGCTCGTACAGGTTGCAATTCGGGCCATGAAACAGAGTTTGCGCTGCCATCTGCCATCCGTCTCCGTAAAAGATTCGTTAAAGGGTGTTTTGGAACATTCGGATAACCCTGAAATTATTGTTGCAGACGAAACTGCACCCGTATCCCATTCTGATTTTAACATTTCAGGAGATCATCTTCTTTTAATTACGGGGCCTGAAGGTGGGTTTTCGGAAAATGAAAGAAAACTTATCAGCTCATATACTCACAAAAAAATATCATTTGGGGGATACAGGCTTCGTTCAGAGACTGCGGCCATGATAATGGTGAGTAAATTCCGCGGGTTATCGTAAAAATCAGGATGAGTTTATCATTTTATAAGAAAATAAAATGTGGTTCACTATTCTTTTAATTTCAGAACTCCTGACTTGAACTTTTACGTTAAGTCAGGAGTTCTGAATTTATTCGTCCAAAATGCCTTCGGTATGAACCAAGGATGAAGATCGTATAATTCATCCGATGAATAACTAACTTGACCGGATGTTAATCCGGATATTAAATCTGACATCGTGCGTGGTTCTCTCGAACGTACGTGATGATTTCGGATTCACTTTCGTAAATGAATATTCAAAATTGGATTGAACCGTACTTGAAAAACGGTATCCAAGAGATAGAGACCCGTTAAAACGGGATTGGCCCGTGGGGGGGCGCGGATTGAAACCAAATTGATCCAGGTCTTCCGGAATAAAATCAAAATCTTGAGATAAAGCCCGGTCAATATCTGCATCAAGCAGAAACCGCTGCTCGGTATCATCTATCAGATTCCCACTCAATGTAATATCCAGATTATTTGAACTCCGGCGAAATAATGGCATTCTGAAATTTCGTATCGTGTAGGCAAACTGAAATCTGAGCCCATTGGAAGTACGTTCGGTAACCTGCGAATTGGAAAGAGCCAGGCTCGTTAATTTGCTGCTTTCATATCCGATTTGAGTCCGGATATTATTATCCCAGGTAATATTTAATTGAATCAGAGGTGAAAAGGATTGTTCAATATTTATCGAGTTTGGTTCAATTTCGGATCTGACATCCAGAACTGTAAAATTGCCAATTCTGCGTTCTGTTAATTGCCCGGCATTGTTTTGAAAACTCCACCCAAGACGGTAGCGGCCGCTGTATCCATGAGTGATGGTTGCCCGCTGCATACTTTCCCCAATAAATGGAATAAGTTTTTCGATGCCCGACCAGTTAATTCTCCAGTTTGGCAGCGGAAAAGGTGTAAAACCCCTGTCACCAATTGCACCGGTACTTCCGCTGAGATATGCTTTTCTGAAATCTTCCTGCAAGCTGACCTTATTCAATAGTGTTTTTCCATTAGCCGGACCGATTTCATTGGTTTCCAGGTTCATACCTTCAAAAGCTGTCCGCAATTGCCTTCTGAAAAAATCCTCAAAATTACTTCCAAACGACCATACGCTTGAAGAAACAGAGCCTGAAGCTGCCCGGACTTCCGACAGGGAATTATCCGTTTCAAGAGTAATGGATTGGTTTATCCGTTCATCCCATTGTGAATTCCATGTTAAATCGATCGTAAAATTTTCAAATGGATTTAGCTTGGTACTTACGTTGATTCTGTCGGAAAACGTATTATTTGCAGGAATCTGAATAGCAGACGTGCCATCGATATTACTGATAAGCTGATCTCGCGGAATCTCTTCAGATAATCCCAACCTGAAACCGAAATCCGGTGAAAATGAGTCTCCACCAAACAAATCTCTGATTTGAGATCCGCCCGCAAACCCGGCCTGAGACGCAGTTTTGGAGGTGTTATAGCTCACATCAATCGATCTCATACTGAACATGGCCAGTAACAATTTTCTGCTATAAAATATAAATTCTTCGCCTATGGATCGGCCAATCTCATCCGATTCATTAACGTTATTGCTGCCATTCTGACGCCGCGAAGCCTGCCTGTTTCTCTCATTAGTTGCATCTTTGTCATCGGCCACTATTTTTTTATAAAACGGAATCCGGGTAAACAGATTTTCAATGTCCATTCGAAGGGTATGATCAAGTCGAAAACTATTCGAAACGGTTGCACCCAAATCGGAACCAACCGGCGAATTCCTCCACCTGAATCCGCCGCCGTATCGTGCCGAATAGTTTAACCAGCTTATAGCCCGGATGGTATTAAAACGAGGCTGCCAGCTTGCCGTATAATCTTCCTGATAATCATTTCGCCGGGAACTTAGCGTATCAAAAAGAAGATCTTTGAAAACGGTTAATGTTGGAATAGGTTCAAATGCGGTACTATCTGCACCCGATAAACCGGCATCCCGTATAGCCGCCCTGCCAAGGTCAAACGAACCCCTTGCCTGAAAACTTGTAGAAATGGAACGGGTAAAATTATAGCCAAAACCAAAGTTGGTATTATAGGTAAAATTGTGGATTTGCCTTAGCGGTACTTCTTCCTCATTTTCACTGATTCTTCTTTTTCTTTCTTCAAAAGTACGGGATGTGCTTATCGATGCAGTAACATTATTAGGCATGTAACCGAGCTGCAGGCCGGATGCTGTTTTCAAAATGGGTACTCCTTCAAGAAAACTCAGCGGCCTGAAAAACCTGACATTTCTAAAATTCAGATTGTATCGCAAAGACGTGCTGAAATTCCAGTTATCTTCAAATCTGTATTCCGGATTACGCCCGTTCCCGGTATTAAAAACATAATTTAAGGTGAGATTATCAAGCGTATATTGCAAAAATCTGGCTTGAGAGTTTTGTTTCGAAATATTTGAAAAATTCATTGAAAAAGATTCCCTGAACGTCTGTACATCATTGATAGTCTGATCAATTAAAATATCCTGTTCTTCTGCTGTCAGATCTTGCCTCGATCGAACTGCACTTCTGAAATCCACAAGCCTGATATCTCCCTGATTTGGCATATATTTCGGAGTGGAAATGGATCTGCGCAAAGAAAGTGATAAAGGAATATTCCATCCGTAGCGTTCCGGAATAAACTTATGTAAATTCATATTGCCACTCAGATCGTATGCAAACCTGTTATCAACTCTTCTTTGCCCTAATTGTGAATCAAGTGAACCAAACCCCTGGGTTTGACGTGAAAAGTTTCCATTGAACGTTGCAAAATCAGCAAGTTTGAAAGAAGTTTTGAAATTAGCAGCCCACCCGCGTTCATTATCAAATCCGGAAACACGAAGCTCGTTCAGCCATACTTGTGCATTCAATAATGGTACTCCCGGCCCCGATGGATTTTCTATATCATACGGATTGCGTACTCCCAAACCTATCTGAGAAATTCTGCCAAGTGACGGATTTCCTTTAATTGCCACAACAGCTCCGGGGACTGCATCCTGCAGAATGTCATCCCGTTCAAACAAAATCGAAATATCATCCGGGCCTTCCTGATCGCGCAATTGTTTTAACTGATTAAATACCGGAAGTAAAATATTTACACTGTTTACGTCAGTAAGCCAGACCTGTTCAGCTTCTTCCCTCATCTGTGCCTGGTTTGTAGGGTCAAACGGTTGAAACGGGAAATTCGGATCGGATGGAGTAACTGGCTGCCGGTATTCATAATAATTATTCTCAATATCATTGCCCATTCTGATAACCAGTTCAAGATCTTCACGATTATCATATCCTTCGCCATGAACAAACATCCTTAAATTAGAGTAATTTAAAAGATTAAGTCCGCCCGGATAAACCCGCTTAACCATTTGAATGGAATTGCCGCTCAGATTTTCCACTTCAAGTGCAATAGATTGTTCATTTTGCAGAGACTGTAACTGGGTACCCCTGTTTTGAGCCCTGATGACACCCTCCGGAATTCTGTATGGAAATGGCCGCCGGTTTGAGTTCTCTTCGATATTTACGGAACTAACTTTAATGTCGGCATTGGGATCATTTTGTGTGTTAATCGATTCATCTTTTCTCCACTGGCTTCCCACAAATTCAAATGTTGCAAAACGAACAGTAAACGGTTTTTCATAACCCGACATCCACATCCTTACATAACTTATATTCTGAAAATCATTAATATCTCCGAATCTTCTTTTAAATTCTGTCAGTGGAATCCGAACCTGAAACCACCGGTTTTGCTGACTTGAACCTGGCACCTGGTCTACTATAAACGTTCCGGGGCTTCCTGACTCGAGGCTTGAGATATCAGCCGGGTTTAAATCAATTTCATATTGAAAGTAGGCATTAGTTTGGTTAACCACCGCAGGATTTACGAGACCCTCTGTGTCGGGGCGGTTGGTAATAGCTCTTTTTTCTCCCTGGGTAATGGGTGTGTTGCCATCCGTAAATCCAAGCAACCGGTGAAAGCGCTGGTGTAACGGCAGGTTCTGCACCTGCGACTCTGCATAAAAGATATAGTCATCATTGGATGGATCTTCTGCTATTTTTTGAAATTCCTCACTGTCTTCGCCATACTGAATCCTCATTTGTTCCACAAAATCACTGAAAACGGTTTGTTCATTCAAATTGCCGAAGCCACCTTCGTTAGGCAGTCCATCCAGCCCGACATCTTCCAGTTCCCGGTTCCGGTTTGAAAACTGGCCTTCGGGAGGTGGCGGGTTTGCAGGTATAGCCGATCTGGGATTACTTGCACGGTCCAGAATCAATGTTTCGGGATTAAGCCCAAGCCCGTCTTCCGAGTTAAGCTGCGAATTGGGTATCACATCCTCTGATACGAGGCCTATATCAATAAACATCTTGCCACTATAAGCTTCCAGATCCGAGGCATCCGGCTCACGGCCGCCGGGTAAAATTGGCTGAATCCAGAATTCGAGAAATTCAATATTGTTCTGTGAGAAATCCTCCTGGCCCGAGGGTACAACCGTTGTCATACCTCCCCAAGTACGCTCCGGTTCATTTTCAAGCAGATTTCTCAAATCCATATTGTAGTTATATGGCCCTCTCTTTCCGGGATCATAATGAATATCCAGCGTGTTGATAATTTCTTCCTGAGGATTGCGTGTTTCCCTGCCCGGAAATACATCCTGCACTCTCACCGGCAGTGATTCCGGTGTAAATTCAACACCACCCAAAATGCTTGAAATATTCCTGGGAATCGTATACCACGAAAATTTTGATCTCAAATCCGAGCGGTCCAGGCGGGATTGAAGGTTTGATACCGGATCTCCCGGAAAATCATCTTCTTCAAAAATCCCCTCATCCGGATTAAAACCCGGCACAGCTGCCGGGGCAGCAGCCAAATGCCACCGGGTAGCATTTAATAAACTTATCTTAATATTGGATCCTTCAAAATCATCAATAAATGATACGCCTGCCTCCTCATCTGAAAATAGCTCATTATTATCAATCGCACGGCTGACAGCCCGTGTTTCGGATACCCCCGGCCTTAACTGAGCAAATTCACCACTGAAAGAAATTTCGGATCGTTCTCTTGTTTGTAACAGAGGAAAAGCATCCAAAGCCCGGGTTATAAACGGGGCTTCAAATCTGGCATTGGCATCCAGCCCAATGATCGAGTTATTAATTGGCTCTTCATTTATCCGGATTTTATCATCCAGCGGCCTTTCATTAAACCGGAAATAGGTAGCGCCAATATTAATATTTCTGTTTACTTCATATTCAGCCCTCATACCCGTAAAGGTTTTTTGCTGGATGGAAGTAAAAGCCTGGTTTTCATATTCTATACGAATATCCTGGCCGGGTGCCAAAAACCGGTCATTTAATATTGTGATACTTCCAAATGAAAAATCAACCTGAAAATCCACATCTTCCTGAAGTTCAACTCCATTTGCAAAAACCCGTACAGATCCAGGAACAAGAGCTATTCCCAGCGTGTAGTTTTCCTGAACACCCCCTTTGGAAATACCATCAAACCTGTAAAACTCATTTTTTGATATTTGTGCAGCATTTTGCTTGCGCTGAGAATAAAGCTCCCTGAAAGACACCCTGTTAATCGTTTCATCATCCACGCCCGCACTTTCAAGTACCTGTTCGATCCTGTTTCCAAAAGGCTCAAGAAACGGGAATACAATCGTACCATTCACCGGATTCAGTGTGCCTGTACCAAAATCGATCTGATTGTCCGGATTGATCGCACCCTGTGTATCGACCCTGTCGAGCCCTAAATCCTGTAATAATGTTGTTGTACGGCCTGGAAGCCTGTTTTGAGCGAGATTTCCTTCGGTAAACAACAGTTCGATATCAAGATTCTCCCTGGTAATATTGCTTGTACCAAGAGAATAAATATTTCGCATGGTAAGTGGAAATACTTTATGGCTTGTTGATACATTCCGGGGCCTCAGCATTTTTAAAAATATCCTGTCACCCCCTCCCTGGTTCAATTCTCCAACCTCAATCAAATTTCCGTTTCCGTCAATCCATGTAAAAGAAACAGCCAGGACTTCACTTGCACCCAATGACCGCCTGAGTGATATAAAACCTGATACTTTATTGATGGTATAATCTTCACCTTCCTGCAGTAACTCAAAAAAACCTTCTTCAAAATTTATTGATTCCGATACACCAATATCGGCTGGCGAGATACCATCCTGCGGATTCCTGAACTGATTGAGCACCTCCGGGTCGAATGGATCGGCATTATTAGAAGGAGGATTAAATGTTCCGTCAGGATTTTCATTAACACCCATTTCGGCAAGTGCAACGGCCTTTCTCGAACCTGCCTCAGCCTGGCTGGTTTGCGGAAGAAGCCAAAGTTCAACATCGGCAATCTGAAGGGTTTGAGTCAGCTGCTGTGGATTGGACATACTGTTTTCAAATTCCTGACGGGTAAAAAAGTCAAGAAAAAAATGCTTATCGTCTTCATAATCTACAGGCCGGATATTAATGTGTTGTTCCTGTGATCCGCCCGAAATCGTTTCAACATTCGTTTCTCCATCCTGCTGAGACAACACATTGGTAAAACGCAAGGGGCCAAACTCAACAACCGATTTTATCCCGAAAAGTGCACCACTGCCGCGTATCAGTGAGTTTCCTGTCTGCATCGAAACATTGCCAAGCTCTATTCTTTTAATAACCTCATCATCGTAACCCTCATATACGATATTCAGCCTGTTCTGAAAATCAAAAGCCCTCTCGGTATCCCAGTCTGTCTGGATGGAAAGTTTATCACCAATGGTTCCCTGTATGTTTAACTGTAAACTTTGATCGAAAGTAGGATCGATACGGGTTTGCTGATCCGGTGGCAGGGATGGATCAGCCGTAGTTTGTATACTTGCACCCACATTCATAGAAGCCACTCCATTCACACGCAGGTTTACCTCAGGTTTTCCAAATAGAGTTGTAAAAGCTGATTGCCGGCCACCAGGTACCGAAATTCTGAAATCAAGCAACCCTCGTTGCTGACCCCGTGCAAGTGCTGATTCAGCAATCAATCTTTTCCAGTTTTCACGAACATCATTTTCCCTGCTTTCCAGTTTATAATCCTCAAACGAGTAGCCTGATGGCAGGGATGATTCATAGCCATGAATCGTTCTTACAACTTCGAAGCCACCATCATCACGCCGTTTCCGTTCTGTTTTTTCAACCGGAAGCGACAGATAGTAAAGTGGTGGACTCTTTTTCGGAAATGCTTTGGAGATTCTGTCACCGAAAATCAGGGGAAACGCTCTGTAAAACTCGCTTGTAAGGGTATCCGGGGCCAGGCCTTCTCCGCGCTTTGATTCTGCAGATTCACCCAATTCAAACCCTTTGCGGTACGATATTACATATTCATCAAACATGGCCGGCATACGAAAACCGCGTTCGGTTACCTTCTCTTTTTCAGGAATCGCGGGTGGAAGGGTTAGGAAATAAACTGGTAAAACAACCGGCCGGATGGCCGGGCTTGAGGTATCCTCAGAACTTTCAAAATACATGAAAGGGATAATTTGCCTTGCTTTAATAAGATCATTCCTTTCTTTTTCCCCATCCTGGGCTGTAATTGTACCTGGCCGAAATAATCCGGTTAATATGGAAATCCCGGCAATCAAAAATAAAAATTTGTTACAACGCTGAAAGCTTCTCACAAATATCAAGAGATTTAAGCCGGTGCAATTTTAAAAAAATAATCTAATGATTGCACTGACGTTTAATTATTTTGTCAACTTAATTTTTGAGTATCTATAGACGTTGTAACCGTGATGCGATAGGCAAATTCTTTATTTACTACACTGGTTCGAATTTTTATAATACTGATAATAAAGGATTATTAAGTCTGTTGAAAGTATTTTGAGCTTAATTTTATGATTTGATCCTGTTATAAAGATAAAAACATATAGTATCTTGTTACACTTATGATTAATAAAATCCAGCGAGACCTATTAAAAAAGCATGTAGGGCCGTTTTTATTTTGCTTTTTTACTGTGATGTTTATTCTTCTGATGCAGTTTTTGATTCTGCATACGGATAAACTTGTTGGTAAAGGTCTGCCCTTTTTCATTGTCATTGAACTTATTTTAAATAACCTGGCCTACATGGTTGTGCTTGCAGCACCAATGGCTGTTTTAGTTGCAACCCTTATGGCATTTGGAAAGTTTTCGGAGTGGAACGAGTTAAATGCATTACGGGCAGCCGGGGTAAATCCTTTTAATTTAATGAAACCCGTTTTATTTTCGGCAGTAATTTTATCCATTGCCCTGGCCTATTTTTCAAATGAAATACTGCCGGAATCCAATCATAAAGCACGATCTCTTTTTATTGATATAAGAATGAAAAAACCGGGTTTTGACCTGCAACCCGGAACTTTTTATGACGGAATTGAAGGATATACATTTCTTGTACAGGAAACGGAATCTGATAGCGATACACTCAGGGATATAACACTGTTTCAGGCTCCATCCGAAAGCAGGTATCGTGCATATATAAAAGCTGAAAAAGGATGGCTTGAATCTCCGGATGAACAAACGCTTACACTTTTTATGAAAAACGGATCAATTTTAAGAAATGTACCAAGTGTAAGACGGGGTGATGAAATCCTTGAAAGAACTGATTTTGAGAAATACAGGATCAGTTTCGATCTGTCAAACCTTGCCTTTTCGCGTTCTAATCCGGAACAAAGAAGCCGGAATGACAGAACCATGAGTGCGCAGGCAATGCTTGCTGTAATTGATACACTTAAAACCGAAAAAGAAAAAGAGTATGAAGCACTTTTAGCAAGGCCAACAAGTAAAGCAAATCCCATCAGAGGAGATGGTCCGCCCCGTGTCTTTTTTTCACCAAATGTTAAACATGATTCAGTTGCTGCAATTCAATCGGAATTTATAGCTCTGAATATGGCCATTAATCCGTCCGAACAGCAACAGGCTATCAATCAGGCTGTTATGAATTTTGACCGTTATAAATCTGACCTTGAAAATTCAAATGCAAACCTGAAACATAAAGAATATAGAATAGCCGAATTTATGGTTGAAGTTCATAAAAAGTTCTCGATCCCATTTGCCTGTATTATTTTTGTTTTGCTTGGTGCGCCTATAGGTATGATGAGTAAAAAAGGCAATCTTGGTATTGCTGCTGTTATAAGTGCTGTTATACTTACATTCTATTTTATAGCCCTGATACAGGGTGAAAAATGGGCCGACAGGCTCTTTATCTCTCCCTTCTGGGGTATGTGGGGAATTAATCTACTGTACGGGCTTATCGGTATAATTTTGACTATTCAGTTAACTACTTCATTCAGATTTCAAAATTTATGGCAGCGATCATAAAAAAAATAGACCGTTATATATTGTTCAAATTACTGACTATCACGGTCTTTGTTATGTTTTTGCTGATATTCATTTTCATTCTGATTGATTTCTCGGAAAACAGTGATGACTTTGCCGACAAAGGCGCAACAATGTCCCAAATATGGAACCAGTATTATCTGAATTACATACCGGAAATGATGCGCCTTGTTAGCCCGGTAGCCGTTTTGGTAGCCTGCCTTTTTTTAGCCGGTCAGATGACAGAACGTCTTGAAATAATAGCCCTGAAAGCCGCTGGTGTAAGCCTATACCGTCTGATTATCCCATTTCTTTTTTTTGGCACAATGGTCGGCGTTACAATCAGTTATCTTGATGCTTTTATTATTCCTATGTCAAATGCCGAACGAATTGATTTTGAAAAGAGATTTCTGACCAAACGAACCGACCGAATTGATCGCGGCGGACTTTACAGGCAGGAGTCTGAAAATACGATATTTAATGTAAATTTTTTTGATCCTTATTCAAATACGGCATACAGAACCACTTTGGTTGAGTTTGAAAATAATCAACTTAAAAGAATTACGACGGCTTCCAGGATGCAGTGGAATGATTCAACCAATGTTTGGGAGATGCAGTCCTTTGAAGAACGTATTTTCAATGAGGATGGCATAATTATTAATAAGGAAGCCAGAAAAGACACCGTATTTAATGTGCAGCCGCGTGATCTTGCCCGCAGAACTTCCGACATATACCAGCTTACCTACCCGGACGCTATGCAATATATAAATTCGATGGAACGCATCGGAGCCGGAGGCATCAACCTGCCGCTGGTTCAGCTTTTCAGCAGAATGGCCTATCCTATATCGATTATCGTTGTAAGTATTGTAGGTTTTGCAATTGCAAGTGAAAAAAGATCGGGAGGCAAAGGTTTCTACATTGCAGCCGGACTTGGAATCAGTTTTATCTATCTTGCTATGATGAAAGTTATAGAACCATTTGGTGCTGCGGGCACAATCTCTCCTCATGCTGCTGCTATTATTCCACATGGTATCTTTCTTGTAACGGGAATAATATTACTTCTGCTTGCAAAAAAGTAACACCTGGAAACAGATTGATTCATTTTTTAACAGGGAGTGATACGAATGCCATGCCAGATTGAAAATATCAGAACTCCTCACTTGCTTTAAACATTTAAGCTGTGATTTCGTCGATTCATATCAGATTTGTTGGTTAGATGTGTGTTGTCAGTGGTTAGTTGTTGTCAAATTGTCAATCCCTGGATTAGCTTGACCGTATTTAGGCATCTACATACTGACAACTGACAACTGACAACTGACAACTGACAAAATGCAACTTCCTGTTTTACCAGACAATCTCTGTACCCCTTTTTTTTAATATGGAGTCAGAAGTCCTGATATTATGCCCGCAGCAACTACATCGCCAGTTTGCGGAACTTGAGTTAAGCCTCCGGTGTTGGGCCTCTGTAATTAAACGGAACATCAAATTTTTCTTTGGATGTAATGGCACCGTGTTCATCTTCATATCTTCTGATATTTTCAGATAGTGCATTAGCGAGACGCTTGGCATGATCGGGTGTAAGTACAAGACGCTTAACAACACGAGCTTTTTTAACACCCGGCATCACAGACAAAAAATCAAGTATGAACTCCGAAGGTGAGTGAGTAATCATCACAAGATTTGAATATGTTCCCTGGGCTTCATCTTCTTTTAATTCAATTTCCAGTTTTTTTCCCTTTTTTTCACCTGGTTGATTTTGCATAATACATTTTCTATTTAATCACTGTTCTCGTTCAAAAATCCTTGTTCCCGCATCCAATCATCATTGAAAATTTTTGACACATAACGGGTACCGCTGTCCGGAAGAATTACAACCATAAGATCATCTTTACGGGTTTTATTCATTTTAGCGTATTCTAAAGCGCCATACACTGCTGCTCCGCATGAACCACCAACAAAAAGGCCCTCTTCCCTGGCGAGCCTTCTTGTTGTAAGAAGCGAATTCTTATCATTAACCTGTACAACGGCATCGATTATATCAAAATCAATATTAGCAGGAATGATATCTTCCCCAATTCCTTCCGTAACATAAGGTTTAATTTCACTTTTATCGAATTCTCCTGTTTCAAAATAATGTTTATAGACTGAACCTACGCTGTCAATACCAATGATTTTAATATCCGGCTTTTGTTCTTTTAAATACCTGGCCACCCCTGTAATTGTACCTCCTGTTCCCATTCCTGCCACATAATGGGTGATTTTACCTTCCGTTTGTTCCCAAATTTCCGGCCCGGTTGTTTCATAATGAGCTTCTGTATTACTCAGATTATCATATTGATTTGGATAGTATGAATTGGGAATCTCCTCACTTAATCTCTTTGCCACCGAATAATAACTATCCGGATTATCAGCCTCAACATTTGTAGGGCAAACATGAACTTCAGCTCCAAAAGCCCGTAATATGTCAATTTTTGTTTTACTCTGTTTATCAGTAGTAGTAAATATACATTTATATCCTTTCACTATAGCCACCAAAGCGAGTCCCATCCCTGTATTACCCGATGTTCCCTCGATAATTGTCCCTCCTGGCTTCAGTAGCCCTTTTTGTTCGGCTTCTTCAATCATTTTTACGGCAATCCGGTCTTTGATACTATTCCCCGGATTAAAGTACTCCACTTTAGCAGCCATGGTAAGAGGAAGATCACCAGTAACCCTGTTCAATTTCACCAATGGGGTATTACCGATTGTTTCAATAATAGATGAATAAATCATAAAAAATAAGAGTAAATATTTCTGTTAGTGATACGCTCAAAATTTTAAGATTCACAATATATGCAAAATTCAATTCTATATCTGTTTTACAGGAACATCTAAAAAACTCAGTTCGATTAATAAATCAACAGATTACAATTAAAATTGCGGATTTTAGCCATATCCATTCATTGAAAAAGTGTAAAATAAAACTGAAACAGATTACGATTCTTGTAAATTTTTTTCTACATTTGCCATCTAACTAACCAGAATCATCTTATCAATGGCTAACTATCTGCTACCGCTGCTTGGCTGGGTTTTCGTTTATTTTTCTGTTGCCGGCGGAAACCTCGAAATCAATTCCGAACGGGATAACTGGCTTGATTTAACTACAACCGATTCCATTCGTGTATTGATTCTCAGTGATTTATCTCTTAATAATCTATTCATTGAAACTCGTGATTCCGAAATCAGGATTTCAGCAGATGATGATTCCTACAAAATCACAAATCAATTTAAACCGCTATTAATCCGGGCTAACAGAAATGCAGTTAAAATTTTAAACCCATCCGGTGATGATGCAGATGCCGGTTTTATTACGCTTGAAAGTTCGACCGGGAGCCTTACAGTGATGCATTCACAGTTCGGGAAGATAAGCTACGACGGTATCCTTGAGATTCGTATAAACAAAAGATCCGGAAAACTTCAGCTTATCAACAGGGTTGCACTCGATGACTATATAGCTTCTGTTGTTGGCAGCGAAATGAATTTTAATGAACCCGAAGCATTGAAAACACAGGCTGTTGTCTCCCGTTCTTACGCCCTGTGGACAATCCAAAAAAACAGAAACCGGATTTTTGATATCACCGATAATGAAATGAATCAAATGTATCTGGGTAAATTACATGATAAACCGGCGAACCGGCTGGCAACAGAATCAACAAAACGTGAAATCCTCACCTGGAACAATAAACTTGTACTTGCTGCCTACTCAAGTACGTGCGGGGGTGTAACCAATCCGAATGAAATGGTTTGGAAAGGTAAATCCCTGCCCTACCTTCGGCCTGTAAATGATAACAACAGTTGCTCCATTTCACCGCACTACAAATGGAATTACACTTTGAACAAAAATCAGCTTTTTTCCCTTTTAAGTAAGAATTTTGATTTCAATCCTGTTGACATAAGTATTGAATCGGCTGAACACAACCGCGTTTTGTCAGTTCGGTTCACTGATAAAAACAACCGTCTTCTAAAACTTTCAGGGAACGATTTCCGGATGTTTGTTAACAAACATTTCGGGCCTTATTCACTTAAGAGTTCAAGGTATAGATTTACTCAATCCAATTCAGTACTTGAATTTAATGGTGAGGGCTTCGGCCATGGGGTAGGGCTATGTCAATATGGTGCCCTCGGATTTGCAAAAATGGGCTGGGATTACAAAAGAATTTTAAATTTTTACTTTAATAATGTAAAAGTTGTAGATTTCAACAGTATACAAAATCAAAAAATTGCACTGGCAAATTAAGACCTATCATGTTTCTTGAACAAAAAAAACCCAAAGATTACGATTGTGGTTACAATCTTGACCTGATGATTGCGGCAATCCCCCGAATTGAAAATCAAAATGAACGAATTGAATATGCCAAGAGAGTAGTCGGGCTTATTAAACAAAGCCATCCAAATTGGGTTGATGATAATGGACAGAGTGAGCTCGCCTGGGATTATTTTTTTGAACTGGCTGAGTTCAATCCCGAAGACTATGGTATTCAAAATCCCTTTAAAAGCGGGGATGTGGATGATGCCAAATAGTAACTGATTGGATACGAGTTGGGAACAAAACCACAGATATATCCCGGATTTTACATTGCCGCTTTAACCTTTTGATTGTGTAAAGGAATAAATTCAGATTCGAGGATACTGAATAGCAGTTTGTTTCTGAATACACCTGCCTTCTTCACATGTTTTCTCAACTCACCCTCTTTTTTGAATCCGGTCATTTTTAATGTCCGTATCCAGGCGTGATTAAAATCAAAAGATGTGGCACCTACTTTTTTCATCTTCAGCTCTTCAAAACAAAAGTAAAGAATTTTGTTCAGAGCCTCTCTGCCCAAACCTCTTCCCCTGTATGATTTGTCACCAATCGTGCAGCTTACAAAACATCTTTTATGAAAATGATCAATTCCATATACATCAATCACACCGATGATTTTATTATCGTAGAGATCAATAATTTCAAAAAGACGAGCTTGATCATTGGAGGAATCCATTACAGATTTAATTCTTGACAGAAAAGATTCAAATGTCTCTATCTTGTGCGGATACTCTGAATCATAAAAATTCAGCTCTTTGTCATTATTCCACTTATAATGTGTTCTTATATTTTCCAGATTAAAAGGCTGCAGATCTATCATTTTTCTCTTTTTTAGTCCCCGTTTTCTTGAACCACCCTTTGCTTTTTAAATTGAAATGATTTGACTCTTTCAATTTGTCCCAGTCAACTTTGTACTGTTTAAATTGTTAAAACGGTACTCAATATAAAAATAGAATTTTCTTATGATTGTCACTTTACGTCTGTATGCATTTTACATGAACCTGAAGATTTACAAAATTATGACATTTTAAAATCCGCAAATCTTTGGGAATGATTAATTTTCAATTTAAATTGAAAGTATTGAAAAAATCTATACTGTATGAAAAAGAAACAAGATCAGTTTAAATACCCCGGTGCACTTGATGTTCTTGAAGACGAGTCATTCAGGCTCTTTCTGTTAAATGAGTTTCAAAAGTTGAAGGATCATTCTCCGGTAAAATGGATTTCTGTTACATTGCCCGTTCCGGCTGCAGACCCGCTTGCTGTTCTTGAACAACTCCCTGAAAAGAAACAGATATATTTTTGGGATAACCCGGAATTATCTGTCTCCATTGCCGCTGCAGGTTCGTCTGTTATTCTCAAAGCTACCGGGAAAAACAGGTTTGATGATATAAGCAGGCAATCGCAGAAAATATCAAAACAGATTGCTGCATTTACGATTACTGAGCACTCACTTGCCGGGCCACTGTTTGTTGGCGGATATTCATTTAGTGATCATAATGTAGGAGCAACATGGAAAAACTTTGGGGCAGCCCGTTTTGTACTGCCTGAATGGATTTTAATCAAATCAGGCCATCTGCATCTGTTAACTGTCATCATTCCGGTAAATGGAATTCGCATTGAAGAACTTTATCAAAAATTGATTGAACAGATAACCTGTTTTCTTTCCTATGCCGGGAATGATCATCTTAAAATTCCGGGGACGATTAACAAACCGGGAATAATCGTTCATTCGCCGGATACAGATTATGAGCAATGGGAAAAGAGTGTTCAGAAGGCAAAGTGGTATATCAGAAAGAATCGTTTCAAAAAAATTGTACTCGCGAGGCAGATGAAAGCATATTCCAAAAATAAAATCTCTCCTACGCTTTTGATTCACAATCTGCGCCTCAAGTTTCCGACGTGCTATAATTTTATGATATCAGAACCGGGTGGTGCAACATTTGCTGGAGCCACACCGGAAAGGCTGGCTTCATTTCAACATGGAAGGGTTTTAACGGAAGGCCTTGCCGGTAGTATTTCACGGGGAAAAAGTGCCAGTGAGGATGCAGCTCTTGCTAATCATTTGATGAAAAGTACCAAAGACAGATCTGAACATGAATTTGTTGTACGTGCTATTCATGAGACCCTCCTTCCTTTCAGCAGGGAAGTTGAACATCCCGAAACGCCTCAGATCAAAAAGCTGGATAATGTTCAGCATCTCTATACACCGATAACTGCTACCACCCGAAACCGTATCATGATTCATCAGCTTGTTAATGAACTTCACCCGACACCGGCTGTGGGAGGATTTCCCGCCAAAGAATCACTTCCTTATCTGAATGAGCTTGAGCATATAGACCGGGGATGGTATGCAGGCCCGGTTGGCTGGTTTAACCTCAACGGCAGCGGTGAATTTGCAGTAGCAATCAGAAGTGCCCTCTTGAAAGATACAGAAGCCATACTTTATGCCGGTTGTGGCATTGTAAAAGATTCGGATCCTAAAAGTGAATGGGAAGAGACAGAATTAAAACTCGAACCTGTACTCAGAGCACTTAAAAAATCCGAAATAAGAGATGAATAATCATCTTTTACCTATATCAGTCCTTGTCCGGTCACTATACAGGCATGGCGTCCGGCATGCAGTAATTTCACCCGGATCCCGATCCACGCCCATTGCCATTGCTTTTGCCATTCATAAAGGAATCCGTAAACAAATCGTCATTGATGAACGAAGTGCAGGATTTATTGCTCTCGGGATTGGCAAGCAAACCGGTAACCCTGCTGTATTAGTTTGTACATCTGGGACTGCAGCAGCCAATTACATGCCGGCGGTGGTTGAAGCACGGCAAAGCGGGGTTCCCATGATAATTATTTCTGCCGACAGACCACCGCATTTAAGGGCAACCGGCAGTTCCCAAACTATTGATCAAATCAAGTTATACGGAGATCACACTGTTTTTTTTCATGAAATTGGTGAACCTAAAAATGAACAAAAAGATCTCGACAGATTGAAATTACTTGGCAAACAAGCCGTGCATGAAGCAGTTACCAAAGGCGGCGCTGTACATCTGAATGCACCTTTTAGAAAACCTCTTGATCCATCTGAACAAGAGTTTGCTGCTGAGGTAAAGATAAATGAGCAACAGGATTTAAATCCAATAACATTCCAGACGGGTACAATTCATTGGCAACCCGGACCGGATCTTGCAAACCTGATCAATGACTCAGCAAAGCCATTAATCATTGCAGGGCCGGCCAATCCTCATCACCAGCTTTCAGCTCTGTTAATCAAACTTGCCAGTAAAAAAAATATCCCTGTCCTGGCAGAGCCGGGTTCAGGGCTGGAGGAGATTCCTTTTTCAATTCACAATTACGAACAATTTTTAAGAAGCAAACCGATCAGAACTCTTATAAAACCTGATGTCATTTTTCGATTTGGTGATCAGCCTTATACCCAATCGATCCTGGATATCCTGTCGCAGTGGAAAGATTGTCCGGTTGTTTCTTTTCTCTCCCGGGATAGCTGGCAGGATCATTCCATGAGTATTCATCACCGGGTGATTTTAAATAAATCCAACTCTTTTACTCTTGATAATATTTCTGAAACTCATTCACAGAACTGGCTCAAATCCTGGAAAGATGCCGGGGAAAAAGCACAACCAAAACTTGACAACATACTCGCTGATGCTCCCGCCCTCTCGGATGGACATGTTTATCACCATTTATCATCACAGTTACAAGAGGGATGGAATGTCATGATCTCCAATTCATTTTGCGTGAGGGACATGGCCATGTTTGGAAATGCACCCGCAAAAACTTTTGTAAATCGTGGTGCCGCTGGAATCGATGGCATCCTTTCTACAGCTGCCGGAATTCATTTTGCTTCAGACATGCCTACCTGTTGTATTGCGGGGGATATAGCTTTTTTGCATGACAGCAACGCCCTGCTTTCATTGAAAAATTTAGAAAAACCATTTGTCATTATAGTGGTTAACAACAGCGGAGGCACTATTTTCAGAATGCTCCCTGTTCACAACCTGAAAAGCTACTATTCCGATTATTTTGAAACTCCACAACAAGTGTCGATACAACGTCTTGCTGAAGCTCATTCTATCCAGTACCTGATTATAAAATCAATTAAAGTACTCGAAGCGGTCAAATTACAGGATTTTAAAAAAGGTGCTTCTCTCATTGAAGTTAAAACCGACCCTGATCAAAGCATGAAGATTCGTCATGATCTGTGGGGTGTTTAGCTCAAGTTCCGCAAAAACTTAAAAACCGGGAAGGGCCGTAATTTGGGTTAATAATCAAAAGATGAACGGAATACCATAAATTCATTGATATTATTCATATCAATAACTCCTGCAAGCTGCCCATTTTCAAGCACCGGGAAAAAATCATTTTGGCTCACCCGGATTTTTCTGTAAACATCCGTCAGCTTTTCACCTGCATACAGCTTTTCAAAATTAGTATTCATAAAGTCTTTTACCCGGATATTTCTTCCTCTCTTTTGCAGTTGATCTTTTATATCCGAATGATATACTAATCCTCTTATAGTACCATTTTCAGTAACAACAAAATCGCGCTCTGTTCCGGCAATGATAATATCCACAACGTCATCTATTGTGGCATCCGGATCCAATTCCGTAAAATCTGTCATCATTGCATCCCGCACCAGATGATCACCCAAAAGTGCCAACTGCTGAATCATCACATTCTCTCCCTGTGCTCCAAACCACACAAATATGGCAATCAGAATCAGGATTGGATTATACAGTAAACCGATGATGAAAAAAAAGAAGGCCATCATTTGTCCAAGTGTCGCGGCTGCCTGTGTTGCACGAACCCTGTCCATTTTCATGGATAATAGAGCACGAAGCACACGTCCCCCATCCATTGGGAAAGCAGGTATCATATTAAATACCACAAGAATCACATTAGCACCGAATAGATAAAACAGAAAATTTTGAGCATTCACCATACTTAGCAATTCCTGCAGTTCTTCTGGTTCCCGGCCCATAAACTGATCAAACGGGACAATCATATAGAGTAACAGGGCAATAACAACATTTACCGCCGGACCGGCAATTGCAACCATGAATTCCTCCCACGGATTTTCCGGCATTTCTTCAAGACTGGCAACGCCGCCGATGGGCAGCAATGTGATCTGCTTCGTTCCGATATTATATCTTCTTGCCGTTAAGGCATGTCCGAATTCATGAAAAACCACACAAACAAACAGTGTGAGTATAAAAAAGATATTCCACAGCATGCCTTCAAGATCATTTCCTCTTGAAATATCGAGAAAAACAATCCAGACAATAATCAGCCAAAAACTCCAATGGATTTTTACTTTTATTCCGGCAAATTTACCTAAGCTAAGTGATCCCTTCATTTTACACTTTTTTCTTCTTCAAAAACTCTGTATTGAATAAAAATTTGCAAATCCATTCTAAACTTTATGATCCGTACATCTCCTCATAATCTTTTATTGATGCCAGGATTACATTCTTGCCATGTTCGCAATCAAATACCCGATCAACCCGTACATCCGTCTCCTGGCCGGGAATCAATTTGTAGGTTGCAAAATAATGTCGAAGGCGATCAATCAGAACATCCGGCAGATCTGAAATTTCATTGATATTGCTATAATATGTGTCGTTATCCAAAACCGAAATAATTTTATCATCAGCCTCTCCCCTGTCCACCATATGTATTCCGCCGATAACCCGGGCACTTAATATTACTTCTGTCCTGTCGATAGGCCTTTCACTGAGAACACAAATATCAAGCGGGTCACCGTCACCCACCTCGGTACCTACGGCAAGCGCACCAACATTGTCACCGCAATAGGTTCTTGGAATAAAACCATAAAGCGACGGCGGAAGGGATGAGCTGCGCTGCGGACGGTCAACCCGCATATATCCTGTCTTTTTGTCCACTTCATATTTTATCATATCAAATGAAGTGATTTCAATAAAAGCATTTACAATTTCCGGTGGGTTATCACCCACATCAAGGCCGTGCCAGGGATGCGGCCTCCAGCGGTAAAAAGGATTTGGGAAATTCATTTTTTTCAGATTTTGGTTGGTCGGGTATAATCTATAATACTACTTTTTAAAGCTAATTTACATTAGCATGATGCTCTGTTGTTGTAACCACTAAATTCATTTGACGTTTATAAACAGCTGCACACTATTTAGTTTTCCCTTTTCATTCTTATTCCATCACGGCATTTAATTTTTCGACATTTTCCTGAACCCGAAGTGCTTTAATGATATCACCAATGTCGCCTTTCAGTATTTCATCAAGATTATAAAGTGTAAGATTTATACGATGGTCGGTAACCCTTCCCTGCGGGAAATTATACGTACGTATCTTAGCGCTCCGGTCGCCGGTTGAAACCTGGCTTTTACGGTCTGCGGCCCGTTCAGCCCGTATTTTCTCCATTTCCATATCATACAATTTGGTTTTCAGCATCATGATGGCTTTTTCCTTGTTCTGGTGCTGCGAACGTTCCTGCTGGCATTCCACCACAACACCACTTGGTTCATGAGTCAAGCGTATTGCCGAATCGGTTTTGTTTACATGCTGCCCGCCAGCACCACTCGATCGAAACGTATCCACCCGAACATCACTCATATCAATATTTATCTCAACATCATCAGCAGCTTCAGGTAATACAGCCACTGTGGCAGCTGATGTATGAACCCTGCCCTGCGATTCAGTTTCGGGGACGCGTTGTACACGGTGTACACCGCTTTCATACTTCATTTTACCGAACACCTCATCACCCGACAATTCAAAAACGATTTCTTTAAAACCGCCATGATCTCCCTCATGTACATTGAGCACACTCATTTCCCAGCCCGATTTATCAGCAAACCGGCGATACATCTCGAACAGGTCTCCGGCAAACAGAGCCGCTTCGTCACCGCCTGTGCCGCTTCTCACTTCAACAATACAATTTTTCGAATCATCCGGATCTTTTGGAATCATTTTAAACTTTATCTCCTCTTCAAGCCTGGCCACTTCGGCTTTAAGTTCCCTGTTTTCCTCTCTGGCCATATCTGTAATTTCCGGGTCTTCATTTTGTTCTATCAGCTCGGTATTCCCCGAAATATTCTGTTGAATTTCTCTCCATCGATTATAAAGCTCAACTATCTCTTTCAGTGAAGTATGTTCTTTGGTAAGCTCCGTATACTCCCCGGGACGATCATAAATTGCCGGATCAGCCATCGCCTGATTGATTTCATCATAACGCTGCTTCACCTGCTTCAATTTCTCTTCAATATCCATTCCATGTAATTCAATTAATTTATGCATCTGAAGATATGGAATTTGTATGATAGGTGTAATAGATTGAACTTTTCCGTGTTCTTCTTCTTACATTTAACAAGTCAGATTTGTACCAGCAATTATTTATAATCAAAAATGAAAAATTCCATTGCATCGGATTTCAGGCTCGGCTTTCTTGGAGCCGGACAATTAGCCCGTATGTCATCTCTTGAAGCATTTCGGTTGGGTATCCGGATTGCTGTTTATTCAGACAGGCCGGAAAATGAACCTGTCCAGTTTATGACACCCTATTCTTACACCGGTTCCTTTGATGATGTGGATTCGATGGTAAAATTTGCCAGTAGCTGTGATTTGATCACACTTGAAAATGAGTTTATTGATTCCTCCATTTTAAAAATTGTAAGAGATCAAAGTGAAACTGAAATATTTCCTGCCCCTGAAAGTTTCTGTTTAATTGAAAATAAACTTTCTGAAAAACAGACATTTGAGCAGGCAGGCATTCCTGTAACACCTTATACTCTGATCAGGAACAGTGAGGATTTGGATGCATTCGGTTCTGCCCATGGCTGGCCTTATCTGTTGAAATCTTCCAAAGGCGGGTATGATGGATACGGCAACATAACGGTCATTGATCTGGAAGATGCCGAAAAAGCCTTTGAACAGCTTGGCGGCAATGCCGGGCATGATATTATTGCTGAAGCATTTGTTACATTTACCCATGAGTTAGCTGTTCAGGTTGCCCGGAATGAAACCGGTTCAGCGGTCTATCCCTGTGTGGAAACTGTGCAAAAAAAACATATTTGTGTTGCCGTTAAAGCACCGGCACCTGTTCACGCAGATATCCAAAAACGGGCTCAAAACCTGGCGCTGAAAGCCACTGAGGCCATTAACGGTAAAGGAATTTTTGCTTTTGAGTTTTTCCTGAAAAAAAACGGGGACTTGATTCTGAATGAATCGGCTCCGCGCCCTCACAACTCCGGCCATTATACCATCGAGGGATGTGTAACTTCACAGTTCGAAAACCACATTAGGGCTGTTCTTGGTCTGCCGCTGGGCAATACCGAATTGCGCAGGCCTGCTGCCGTAATGATCAATTTACTCGGTACTCATAACCGTAAGGCTGTGGCCGAACATATCTATAAAATATTCAGAACAAATGATGCACATCTACACCTTTACGGGAAAAATCAATCGCGCGATGGCAGAAAAATGGGACATGTTACAATTTTGGGTGATGATATCAGTGAAACATATCGAAATGCCCTGGACATTACCGAGATGATTGAGATCTAAAGTTTCGGGGTTAGCAAGAATAAAAACACGTGGCTGAGAAAACAGGAGTCAGAATTTCAGAATTTTATGACGTCGTATTCGACCGGAGGAA
>JBHJOO010000513.1:0-3973 GCA_050329675.1 Balneolaceae bacterium | reverse complement strand
TCCGTCTGCCAGCTCACCATATGTCGTTGAATTAAATTTCTCCATCGCGATGGCTTTAACATCGCTTGATTCCGAAATTTTGAAAATTCCTCTCAACAGGCGTCCATCCCCGCTGCGGTCGTAGGCAAATCTTGTCTGGTTTTGGTCTACAGCTTCTAAAATATTGCCCCACTGTTCGTATTCTTCAAAACTGATCAGTACAAGCTGGCTATGGGCTGCTGCCGGTATCCAAAAGCAGATAATCACCCATAAAAACAGTTGTTTGATTTCTTCTTTCATAATGATTCTCCTTATTTAAATTATACAGGCCTGTTCATGAACATTTTTAATCACGGACATGTAGTCGGGTTATAGGTATCGGGATTTGTTAAACCATCCCAGGCAACCTGGCACCGGGGCCGCCAGAAGCCGTCGCTGTTGTTCCAGATGGTCCAGTGTTTTTGCAACACATTGCCGGATTCATCCTTTATTGAAACCGAATAGGGCTGAGCGAGCATGTTTTTATCTGTCATCGCCTCATAAACCTCATGCGCATACACATACTCGGTAACTCGTTTTTGCCCGTTTGAATTGGTTTCGGTGATTTTGCGTGGTAATTTGATATTATTTGTATAGCCATAATATTCATAGTTAATAATTTTGCTTAATATTGACGAATCACTATTATTATATTCTTTAGTTATTTCTTGCCTGACGTTAATAGCACCTGATGTATTCATTGTGACGGTACCATACATAAACATTATTTGAGGTGTGCAAAAATCATTACCTGAACAATCCGCAATTATTTCAGTTTGAAGCGAGCGAACATCAACTCCAGGGTACATTTTTTCTTTTTCAGTATTCACATTAAATTCGTACTGCTGTTCAATTGAAGAAATGAGTTTATTATCAGCCGAATAAAATTCTGTTTTTAATTCAGTACCTCTTGCCCAATCCTGAGTAATAGCTAAAATATTATACACACCTTTAGCACTATCATAAATTCTTTCAAATACGTCTGGAATTTCCAAAGGAGATGCATAGATCCGTCTTATTTTCCCATATTCTCCATTCTCTCCAAGTAGTTCAGTCACTTCTCTGTAGCCTACAACAGATCCATGAGTAGTTGAAAGTGGCAGAAAACTATCAGTTTCAATTCTTTGAATCAGACCTGCATTGCCATCCGGAGTCATAATAATTGATCGTTCTAAAAATTGAGTATCCCGAACTAAAACACCACTTGAGCGATTCGAATAGTCACCATTTGTGTCTGATTCTTTATATATAAATCTACGAATAACCGGATTATTATCATTTTCATCTTTAACGGATGTTATTTTTTTTAACCGCAGCCCCCCTCCTTCTGAATTTCTATAGTTTGTCAAATCCGCTGATTCACGAGAATAAATATTCCCTAAAGAAAATACAATTTGATCATGCGAAAATGTTACTATATCTGGTTGCGGCACCTCTGAGACATCACTATAAAAAACTTGCGAATCGACACTAAATTGATCTTCTTTGTTTATAAAATTAGAATTATCATCGCAACAAGTAAGTTCTACACTTAATCTGTAAATTCCGGGCTGAAGTATTATAGGCTCATAATTTGGATGATCTACTTCATAAATTGGCCTTTTGGTAGTAATGGAGCTAATATTTGAATGTAATGGAAGAATTAAATCAGCCCAATATGAGAGCTCTTCACCTCCAGTAGTAATTTTGTGAATTCTTGCTACACCATGTCCATTTGCTGTTGGCGTAGGACTAGGAAGGCTGTGGTTGATCAATCTTACGGTTAAATATAGAAATATCTCAGATTCATTTTCTATTTCAAATTCTGTTGGCTCTGACCATAATGAAGAACCGACCATTGTCGTAGAGGTTGGATTTACCATCTTTTCAACTTCATGTCCTAGAACGGTATCATTTAAATTCTCGGTGTCAACCCAGCTAAAATCATGAATTTCATATTCCAGTGTAGTGTAACCACCAGTTGGATAGACAATTTTCTTTAAAATCCCATTTTTGATTGCAACATTATTGGGTGTCAGATCACTAAATAGCCAGTTAAATCCTGAACCTGTGCTCATTCTGGCTGGTAAATTTGGAATTCTCAATCTTTTTGAATCATGAAAATCATTATTATTATTTGATGTCTTACCATTATGAAAACCCCAGTAATCTACAGCTGCATTGCTGAAATATTTATCCCAATTTGAAGAATTAAAAGAATGGATATCATAATTAGTTGGTAACATGTTATTATCATATTCAAATCTAAAGGGAGGTATGTCATCATTCGATGTCAGATTGCTTAATACTTCTTGAATTTCAATAAGTTTTGCTTGTCTTGGTACATTATTAATGAGAGGATCTGAATGAATATCATTACCACTTAAAAAATAGTCATATTTAAAATCCCATCCTTTAATACTATTTTCTGTGTTATTAAATATTGAAATATTGTAAAGTGTTTTATTACTAAATGTAATGTCACTTATTCCAGTAGATTCAGGATCATTATAATTAAATACAATTTTTTTCCCTTCGGTTTTAATTTCTTCTAACAGATACGATTTAAATATAAACTGTTGTTTTGAAGCAGAGTATTGAGTCTGCCCAAAATGACTTTCTAATATATATCCTGAACCCGGTGTCTTTTCTTCCTTTTCATGTTGTATATAAGAAAAATCTATTGTCTCATCACTAATTGGAGATGTAATCTTTGACAAGAACCATGAAGTGTTATAACAATAAACTGATTCCGGATCATGTTGCCAATCTCCTAAACTTTTTTTGTAAATAGAAGTTTTAACTTTTACATCTTCGACTATATCAAAAATGTATTTTCTACCATCATTATCACTAATTTCAAATTTTGTGATCGTGGGTCCTGTTCTAAACCATTTTATCACCAGGTCGTCATCAGATATTAATATCGATTCACCGGAGACGATATCTCCATTAGAGAATGTATTATCTAATAAGAATTTCCCCGAGAAAGCCCCAAAATTAAAAGAAAATATATCAGGTTTTGTATCATATTCATTTCGTCTGTTATTATCTTTCATTACCAAATCACTAAGATCTCTATCTTCATCACTGAGGAGTGGTGCTATTGGATTGTACCCCTGAATGACTTGTTCAAAACTAAGCCAGGCATTATCAATCACATTGTGATAAATATTTTGAACATTAGCATTAGAATCGCCACTTGGAGTACATTTGTATTTATCATCAGGAGCACTCTGCATTGTGCGCGTTATCACACCACCTGCACTTAAGCTCCAGCCAAGACCAACAATCCCCGCTCTGTCATCCACACGAACACCCGAAGCATTGTAGTTAATTGAGATTGGCAGGTTTATAATAGAACTATTTACAGTATAAAGCGGAATAGAAATATTAGGAGTTCCCGTATAAAGATTAACCGGAATATCTCCATAATTGCCCAAAGAGGCTACTTCCGGCGTTTGTATACTCTTTTGCGTGGTGGTTTCCAAAGGCTGTTGCGCAAAAACAAAAGGCAACTGATAAAATATAAAAAGCAGAAAGGGTAAAAGTACTTTTAATTTCATGACATCTTATCTTTAGATTTTCATTATTTGCAGGTTTACTTCTACTATCATCTATCATCCCGGCAATTCACCGGTTTATTTTTAGAATTTTGTTTATTACTGCTCAAATTATACTGCTCTCCCCTAAGGCTAAAACAAACCGCTGGTATAGTAAATAGGTACAGGTACTCATTTTTTACCAAAAGTACCTAGGTACATATCGTTAATTCGTTGGGATATAATGAGTTATGAGGTAATATTTTTTTTTGAAGGATGAATATTCCGGGTTGGCACGGGTTTGAATGGGATGTAGGGTGGGGGTTGCAGTGTGCTGTATGCAGTTGAGCGGAGCGAAATCCCGACAGCGAGAAATTTGATCAAGGGCATGTGTATAATTCTGTCGGGGTGAAAAGTTGAGAGGAGCACACCAG
>JBHJOO010000360.1:0-4259 GCA_050329675.1 Balneolaceae bacterium | reverse complement strand
AAATTACTGAATTATGTGCCGATCTGAGTACAATGGTCGAGGGCAGGCGTCTCGATGATGATGGTAACATCCTTCTGCGTTTCGATAATGGAGCCAAAGGTGTATTACATGCCAGCCAGATCAGTGCGGGTGAGGAAAATGCGTTAAAAATATTCGTTTATGGTGAAAAGGGCGGATTAGAGTGGCACCAAATGGAACCGAATACGCTTTTGGTCAAACATCTGGATAAACCAACGGAAATATACCGGACGGGAGTTGATCACGGCTATCTGTCGGAAGGTGCGCAGGCACATACACGCATTCCCTCCGGCCATCCCGAAGGTTACCTCGAGGCCTTTGCCAATATCTACCGGAATGCAGCAAAAACCATCCAAAGCCGGATCAAAGGAGAAAAACCGGATCCGCAGTACCTGGATTTCCCCGGTGTCAGCGACGGCGTGGAAGGGATTGCCTTTATCAACACCGTCATTAAATCAAATCAAAGCGATAAGAAGTGGACGCCATTTGAATACTAATGTTGCTACCATTAAATAAGTATAGTGTAAATGATTACATGGAAAAGTTGATGCAGCAAAAAAATCCCCCTTTGATAGGCTGTAAGATAATAAAGAGACAAGCATTTAAGATACTCTGTCTATTTGGCCACTCCCAAAGGGATCCCTTCGGGAGAAGTCACGGGGATGCAAAGATTCACGAAGGCTAATATTTTGATATTGTTATACTTAGTGTACCTTCGTGTCTTTGTGTCTTTGTGGCAAAAACATATCGCTGATAGTATTGAATACGTATTTCCTCACAACGTCTTGAAGGGGGGATAACTTGCTGCTGACAATGTTATAGACACCAAATAAATTTAGTGGTTGCAACACCATGCCGGTTATTCGGGACGCGCTACTCCACGATTAACAAATTACAAATATCAATCACTTTCATTTTATGAGCTTTAAAAAAGTTTTAGTAATTAAAATCCTAATTATGCTCAAATATATTACTGATTTTAAAAAACGCCGGATATTTCTCAATATCCGGCTGTATTGCAATTTATTCAAAACCAATCGGTTCAGGCAATTTTCAGGATCAATTCTGCTGTTCGCGCTGAGTAACCTGCTTCATTATCATACCAGCCGATTACTTTAACAAGTTTGCCATCAACTTTCGTAAGTCCGCTGTCAAAAATACATGAGTGTGTGTTTCCAATAATATCCGTTGAAACAAGTTCACCATCACTATATTCAAGTATGCCTTTTAAAGCCCCATCTGCAGCTTTCTTGAACGCATTGAGAACCTCTTGCTCAGTAACATTTTTTTTAACCACGGCGGTAAGATCTGTAAGCGAACCATCCAGTACAGGAACACGGACTGCCCCTCCGTCAAGCTTGCCATCGAGGTGTGGAAGTACAAGCCCAACTGCAGCGGCGGCTCCCGTTGTTGTCGGGACAATATTATGTGCAGCAGCACGAGCCCGGCGAAGATCTTTGTGAGGGCCATCAACAAGCTGCTGGTCTCCGGTGTAGGCATGGATTGTTGTCATAAATCCTTGTTCAACTCCAAAAGCTTCATCAAGCACTTTAACCATGGGTGCAAGACAGTTTGTTGTACAGCTTGCATTCGAATACACTTCAGTATCCGGGTCAATTGCATCATCATTTACTCCGAGAACAATGGTTTTTAAACCTTCTCCGCTTCCGGGTGCTGATATAACCACTTTTTTGGCTCCTGCCTCAATGTGCTTTTTTGCTTCTTTTACCTTGCGAAATAAACCGGTGGATTCCACAATAATTTCTGCACCAAGTTCACCCCACTTCAGGTTCGAAGGATCTCTTTCAGCAAAAACAGCGATTTTCTGTCCGTCAATAATCAGATCATTACCCTCGGCCTTAACTTCTCCATCATAGATTCCATGTACTGAATCATATTTGAACAGATGCGCAAGCGTCACTGAATCTGTTAAGTCATTCACTCCGACAATTTCAATTTTATCATTATAATTTTCGAATATCGATTTAGCTACCAACCGGCCAATTCTTCCAAAGCCGTTGATTCCTACTTTTATTTTTGACATTTTTTTTACTCTTTATTTTTAAAATTTACTGCACTTTGGCAGTTTAGTTATTTATTTAATAAAATAACCTATATATCGGATTCATTCCATTTTTCTACGGAAAAAGTTATTGATTTTTAGTCACATACTTGTATGGCAGCGCTTCTATTTTTTATTAAATGAAATAGAAAGAAATTTTTTCAAAATATCAGAATATTCTCCGGTGGATAGTATTACTCATGATGTAAACTGAGTGCTGAAAGAGTATCAGATTGTTGAATCAAGCGATTTAATCCTCCAAATCCAGATCCTCAGGAATTTCATCCGTATCATCACTTACCAGTTCATCGATTTCATCACTTGTTTCTTCATCTTCATCATCCGGTGATACTTCCACTTTCTTTCTTTTTATTTCAGCTCTTGCACCGGCTCTGCGCAGCTGCAGTACGATATCCGTGTTATCATTATCAAGGGCTATGTTTAGCGCCGTCTCACCATTTTTATCTTTAAGCCGAACATTTGCCCCATGATCAAGGAGCAGCTTAACCACCTCATTGTGCCCCTCTCTGGCAGCAAGCATAAGCGCGGTCTGGCCCCATCTCTGTTGGCTATTAACATCTGCTCCTGCATCTATTAATAATTTAACGGCCTCTGTATGGCCTTCACGTGCGGCCATAATCAATGCCAGATCTCCAACAGGAGTGCCGTTTTCGAGCAGATATTTTATCATTCCAACATTACCATTCTCTGCTGCCCTGTTTAGTGCAGTAGCCCCCATTTTTGTCTGCAGCGATGGGTCTGCACCATTCTCAATCAGATACTGCACGATTTCCATATGATCATTTTCTGCAGCATAAATTAATGCTGATGCCCCATTTTTGTGAGTTTGATTGAGATCAGCACCTTTAATATGCAGTCGTCTTACTTCATCAATGTCACCAGATTTCGCTGCCTGTAACAATTCGGGAAGATCCATATATAAAAATGTTTTGTTTTAGTGAAAATTTGATATGTAAAAATGTCAAATCGTTTTCGATCAGTATATCTTAAATATATTGATATAAGTCAACCCTTTTCATTTATTCATTTTTTTGATTTTATCTGAATTCATTTTTAAACCTGTCATGGAATTAACTCAGCCTTTTTAATTCATATCCGTTTACAAATTCGCTTCCGCTCATTCTCTTTGTTCCGGGCAGCTGAATTTCTACAAGCTGAACAGTTCCACTACCGCATCCGGCTAACAGTTTTTGATCAATAAATTTTAATTCTCCTTGTTCAAGATCCAAATCCGGGCCTGTTTCAGATAAATAAATATTCATTTTTTGTCCATTATAATAACACCATGCTGTCGGCGATGGGCTTAAACCCCTGATTTTGTTGTGTACTGCCTGTGATGATTCGCCTAAATTGATTTTGGTATCATTTTTAAAAAGCTTTGGAGCCGGAGTCACTTCAGCTTCATTCTGCTTAACCGGATTTATATTTCCTGATTCTATTTTATCGACTGATTCGACAAGTAATTCTGATCCAATTATTTTTAGCCGTTCATAAAGATCGCCGGTGGTTTCATTTGGACCAATTTCTGTCGACACCTGACCAATAATCTTGCCTGTATCTACTTTTTCATCAATAAAAAAAACCGTGCAGCCGGTCTCGGTCTCACCATTCATTATGGCGTGATGGATAGGTGCGGCTCCTCTGTATTTTGGCAATAGTGATGCATGAAGATTAACAGATCCTTTTTTGGGAATATCCAAAATGCTTTTCGGCAAAATCCTGAATGCGACTACAACAAGTAAATCAGGATTTAGTGATGCAATTTGCTGCCGGAATGCTTCACTATTTAAATCTTCTGCATCGATTACAGTAAGCTTTAAATTCATTGCGGCCTGTTTCACGGCTGTTGGTTTTTTACCGCCGCCACGCACCCGACGCTTATCCGGGTTACTGACAACAGCGATTATTTCATGGCCAGAGTCAGCTAACTTCTTCAAAGATGGGACTGCAAAATCCGGTGAGCCCATAAAAATGATACGCATAATAGAACAAAACTAAGTTTAATCTGTAAAATACGGCATTAACTGCAAAAAAGAGGCGCTCAGTTTATCTGCCCGGGATGCTTTCTATTTACCTGCCAGAGGATATTCTGTTTCAAGCCTTCCGCTGTCAATCAGATCAAGTTTTTTTTTGTGAAGCCTGCGCTTAAATAAACTCA
>JBHJOO010000536.1:0-4145 GCA_050329675.1 Balneolaceae bacterium | reverse complement strand
TTATAAGCATTTGCAAGATTCAGCATTGCGCTGATACCTGCGGCATTATCAAGGGCACCATTATTAATTGAATCACCTTCTACCGGCATTGTTATTCCCAGATGATCATGATGCGCCGTAAAAACAAGATACTGCTCCCTGAGTTCAGGATCATTCCCCTCAATCCTGCCAACGACATTACGGGAAAACATATCGCTGTACTCAGCCTTCAAATCCATATCAAGAGAAATGCCGGTAAGAGTAACCGGATTAAACTCCCGGTCATCGGCAGCTTCCAATTGCTCGCGCAAACTCAGGCCTGCCAGATCAAATAATTTCCTGCTGCTTTCCTGGGTGAACCATCCGTTAAATTCCGGCTTGCCAATATTATCATCAACTGATTTCAGGGAAAATCTCTCACGCCCCCAGCTGTTCGAAACCACCAGCCAGGGATAACCGGCCGTTGGTGTTGTATGGATAATAATCGCTCCCAGGGCCCCCATTTTTTCTGCAATCTCATATTTATAACTCCATCTTCCATAATACAGACGGGCCCTCCCTCCGAAAATGTCAGGGTCGTATTTGGGATCGTCATTTTTAAAAACCAGTATTTTTCCGGATACATCTTTCCCTTTGTAATCGTCCCAGTCGTATTCCGGGGCCTGAATTCCGTATCCCACATACACAAGCTCTGCATTCCTGATTTCTACCCTCTCTTCTTCATTTGATGGCCAGGCCATAAATTCGGTAAAATAGTCGAGGTCTTCAGCTACCCGCCCATTTTTGCGTATTTTTAATGATGCCGTCTCTCGATCCACATTCATTCCCAATAGAGGAAATCGCTGAATATAGGTGCCATCCGGCATTCCCGGTGCAAGGCCGATTTTTTCATATTGTTCAACCAGGTATTGAATAGTCAATTCCTCACCGCGGGTTGCCGGAGCTCTGCCCTCAAACTCATCAGATGAAAGAATTTCAATAGGTTCAAGAAGTGATTCCATGGTGATGGTTTCAGCCGCCTTATCTACATTTGATGTACATGCAGCTGTAATTAGAATGCTCGCAAAAAGAAAAGATGTTTTGATATTCATATGATTTTGATAATAATTACATTGGTTTAGGAAATAAATGTACATTTGAATAGTGAAAACGCAAAATGTAAAAGTGAAAAGACTAAACTTTGGGAATCATTAAATTCATAATTATCATTTAAATAAACTGTTGCCGATGTTTCAGCATGATGAATGATTAATATTTTATGCCAAACACTTTTTCACTTTTTTATTTCTTTACTTAAAACAACCTGTGCTCATATTAAATGTCTGATTTCTACAAAAACAAAATAATACTAATTACCGGAGCGGCCAGAGGTATCGGGCGGTGTCTTGCAGAAAAAATATCTGACCGTTCACCTGTAATACTCATCTTATGGGATAGAAACCCCGACATTCTTATTGAAGTAAAAGAAGGGATTCACCCGGAATCCAGCGTTTATACAGCTGACATTGACGTTACAGATATCGAAATTCTGAAAATTGAATCGGAAAAATTAAAAAAACAGAATTTACTTCCTGATATTATCATTAACTGTGCCGGTATTGTTATTGGCAAGTTTTTCCATGAACATCCTTATGTTGCTATTGAAAGGACCATTCAAATCAACACTACCGGAAGCATGTGGGTAGTGCGTGCTTTTTTAAATGAAATGATAGAGCGGGGATCCGGCCACATTGTGAATCTTGCCTCGGCTTCCGGTTACATTGGCAATCCAAGAATGAGTGTTTATGCAGGGAGCAAATGGGCGGTGATTGGATGGTCTGACTCTCTCAGGCTTGAAATGGAAAAACTTAAAACCGGAATTTATGTCACCACTGTTATACCCGGTTATGTAAAAACAGGAATGTTTAAGGGAGTGAAAGCCCCGATACTTGTTCCTATGCTTGAAACAGATGAAATTGCAAATCTGATTATCAACGGTATTGAAAAACGGAAGCAAAAAATAGAAGCACCGTTTATGATCCGGCTTGTACCCTTAATCCGTTCCATCTTGCCTGCAGCTATGTTCGACTGGGTTGCCGGTAACCTTTTAGGTGTATATCGTTCAATGGATTCATTTGAAGGAAGGGAGCCCAAATCCTCATAATCATTATGGAAGACCTGGTAAGAAAACAGAAAGAGTATTTCAGAAGTGGTGAAACCAGATCTTACGAATTCCGCAAAATACATCTTGAAACACTGCGCAGGCTCCTTACCGACAATGAATCGATTCTCTGCGAAGCCGTATATTCAGATTTTGGAAAACCCTATTTCGAAGCCTACTCAACCGAAATAGTTACCGTACGTCATGAGATTGATTTCCATCTCAAACACCTCAAATCGTGGGTTAAACCTGAAACCGTCGGTAATTCACTACTTACATTTCCGTCCCGCAATTATATCCGTTATCAACCCTTTGGCACGGTTTTGATTATCGGGGCCTGGAATTATCCTATTCATTTGATATTTCAGCCACTGATTGGATCTCTTTCTGCCGGGAATACGGCTGTCCTTAAACCTTCGGAGATGGCACCTGCAACGGCATCACTGATATCTGAACTGACGGGACACTATTATTCTCCGGAGTATATAACAGTTGTTGAAGGAGGTGCTGAAACAAATCAACAGCTTCTGCAGCAGCCTTTCGATAAAATATTTTTTACCGGTAGTACACGTGTGGGAAAAATCGTTATGAAGGCGGCAGCTGAACAACTCATCCCTCTAACCCTTGAATTGGGTGGCAAAAGCCCTGCTATTGTTCACAAGGATGCGGATATCGATCTTTCGGCAAAACGAATCTGGTGGGGCAAATGTATCAATGCAGGACAAACCTGTGTTGCCCCCGATTATGCCATGGTACATGAAGATATCGCTGAAAAATTTGTAGTTTCAACCAAAAAAGTATTAAATGACTTTTATTCCGGTGTCCCGATTTTTAAAGAGGGCTACACACGGATAATCAATCAGAATCACTACGACCGGCTGATTTCTCTTCTTAAGGGATGTGATATACTACATGGAGGAATTTCTGACGAGAATAAACGAATGATCGAACCAACGCTTGTTAAGGGCGGGCGGGAGGATGAAATCATGGAAGACGAAATATTCGGCCCCATTTTACCTCTGCTCACTTACAGTGATAGCAACGATTTGATTTCTTATGTTAGCAGCAAACCATCACCTCTTGCCCTTTATCTATTTACAAATAGTGACGAGTTGGAGGAAAAAGTATTGCAATCCATACCTTTTGGCGGTGGCTGTATCAATGACACTATCAGCCATTTGGGTAATCCTAATTTACCCTTTGGTGGTGTTGGCAGCAGCGGTTTTGGTTACTATCACGGCAAACACAGTTTTGAAACTTTCAGCCACAAACAGGCGATCCTGAAAAAACCGGCCTGGCCCGATCCCGATTTTCGATATCCTCCTTACACAGAATCAAAATTCAAGTGGATTAAAAGGTTGTTGCGGTAAAGAAGCACCGGCAGGGCAGCAAACCGCCCCACCAGCCCTTTTGCTACAATAAAAAATAACAGGCAGAATCCTTCCGGACTGGTTGGGCTATTTATGGGAAAAGTTCCTTATGTGAAAAAGCCATTGGAATGCTCTTCCACGAGAAGCCCGACCAGCCTGTTGGTTTCCAGATTATAACCAAAGTCATGAACCTAAAGGCTGGCAGGGCAGTTATCAGACTGACCTGCTGGTTTTTTGATTTAATAATTTTTTCATTTCAAGGGCCGGTGAGGCAAAAAAAAGGCCTGATTTTTATCAGGCCTTTCAACGATTAGTACTGTCTTTAGGTTTTACTAATTTCCGACAAATCGATCCCAGTCAATTTCGGCAACCGGCCGGCCAACTCTTGTTGGAACTCTTCCTCCGTCAAGGCTGGTATCTATATCATCCAGGCGATCGTATCGCCGCATATCGATCCAGCGATGGCCGCCTTCTGCCCACAACGAGTATCTTCTTTCAAACAGAATCTGGTCAATAATTTCCTGCTGACTGCTGCTATTAAAATCGGGCAGCCCCCAGGTATTGCGAATGATATTGATGGCAGAGACTGCTTCCGGCAGATTATTTAACTGAGCATGGGCTTCAGCATAAATAAGAATGAGTTCTTCATTTCGAAT
>JBHJOO010000290.1:0-4696 GCA_050329675.1 Balneolaceae bacterium | reverse complement strand
AAGATATTTTCACAACGCTATCAGAAGCTCGTACAACCGAGGCACTGTTTGCCTGGCATGATCAAAACCGGGAACTAACCCAGTTTTTTGATACTCAATATCGCCTTGCAGCTTCTCTTGCCGATATTATCAGTTCGGTATTTTATGACGGAAGACTCCAAACAGCCGGTAATGTTTCCAATAACAAGGCTGTTTTATTAACCGAAGAAGACCGGGCTTTTCATCTTGTAGATACTTCAAAGTACGGGCCGTATCTGACACAAAAGAGCGGGGAGGCAGGATTCAAGCCGGTAAATGAAATTCACCAGGAAGTAATTGAAAAGCTGATTAAAAATATGGCCGGCAAGGGTATTCGCACTCTCGATATCGGTGTGATTGTTCCCTTCCGAAGTGCGGTATATGATATTCGGAACCGGCTGTATCAGGCAGGAATACGTGAAGTTGAAGTTGGCACCATACATACATTCCAGGGACGCGAGAAACCGTATATTATTTTTGATACGGTAATGAGCGGAGAAAAACAATACAATGGTGTGCGTCACTATTCAGTACGGCCGCTTGATGAGAAGAAAAACGGGCTTGGTGTTCCGCGATTACTGAACGTGGCTTTTTCACGAAGTCAAAAGGAACTCATAGTTATTGCAGATATGGTGCATGTAAAGCGGGTTTACGGGAATAAGTTTCTCTACAAGCTATTGTCCAGGTTTAAGTAATGGTTTAGCAAGAGCAAACAAGACCACATTTACCTGGAGTATTAGTGCCGGATATTAAAAACAGCGATAAAAAAAAGGCGAGTCGTACTGACTCGCCTTTAAATTTTTTAAATAATTAATGGTGATTTATTGTCTTACCGGTGGTACAGCATCGTAATCCCGCGGGGAGTATGGAAGCGGATTCAGAGGATGAGTTTCTGCTCGCCTGTTTTTACGGCAGCCCGGTGTATCCCGGTCTCTTTCAGCTTCAACACAAGGTACAGGAGCTTTACCAAGGCCGCGTGAATCAATTCTGTCTTCACTAATGCCATTGTTTTTGTAGAAATCTACAACTGAATTTGCACGCCGCAGACTCAATCGTAAGTTGTACTGATCACCGCCAACATGGTCAGTGTAAGCGTCTACACGAATTCTGAAAGCAGGTACTTCCAGTAACCTTTCAACGTTTGCTGCCAATCTTGTTGCTGCATCATTGGTGATATTCGAGCGGTCGAAACCAAAATTAATTGTCTGCATTTCATTCGCATGAATAAAGGGCGGATCATTAGGATCAAGCGGATCGGTTCCCATTTCAATTTCCTGGCCATCCGTAAATCCGTCGCCATCGGTATCGGGATGCAGCGGATCGGTTCCATAAACGTTGACTTCATCTCCATCGCTGAGCCCGTCGCCATCGGTATCGGGATTCAGAGGATCTGTAAAATATTCAAGAACTTCTTCTCCGTCAGTCAGTCCGTCACCATCGGTATCCGGATTGAGCGGGTCGGTTCCATAAACGTTGACTTCATCTCCATCGCTGAGCCCATCGCCATCGGTATCGGGATTCAGCGGATCGGTTCCGTAAACATTGACTTCTTCACCATCGGTCAGTCCGTCGCCATCGGTATCGGGATTCAGCGGATCGGTTTCATGTACAAAAATTTCATCATAATCACTGAGCCCGTCACCGTCAGTGTCTCTTTGCATGAGTTCTTCATCAGAAAGGGTCATCAGCCATTCGAGGGTTACCGGATCGGGTTCTGGTTCAGGCCCGCTCGGACCGCACCCATAGAGAATAAGGCCACTGACGAGAAGCCCCATCAGTATCGATTTATTTATAACTGTATTCATATTTTAACTCCTGTAAGGTTGGTATGTAGTTGTTGATAGGTTATATGTTTTAAAATTTACGACAAAATAAATAAGCATTTAGAATCTAACAAAAAGCTTTTTGACTTATAACTTTTTTTACCGGTATATTTACACTCCACATTATGGAATGGGGCTATAGCTCAGCTGGCTAGAGCGTCGCGCTGGCAGCGCGAAGGTCCGGGGTTCGAATCCCCGTAGCTCCACAATAATTCAGGTGAATTGGATGAAAATAAAGTTAAAAGCCTCATCAATTTTTATTCAAATAAGTAAGGGAGTGTATAAAAGCCCCTAACAATTTGGTTAATAAACTCCTTTTAATTTGTTAATTACTGCATGTTCTTATTTATTTCAACTTAAATAAAAAGTACGCTTTAATCGCAAATTATGCTAATCTAAAGGTATAAAATTTGTTGAAAATCGTGTATGTTATGATTTCTACTTTAAAAATCCGGTAAAGTTCCCTATTTGGCGTTGAGTGATAATGTAATTATCAGATTTTATCTGCATTTGTTTGTAAATTATTAAAATTCATCAATAGTTTTGAATTCAATCGGATTTATTATTTAATTAGAACTGTTATCTGCGCTAATTACCTGAAGTATATCTAAGAAACAAAGCAAGCTATTACCTGTTATATACTAAAATTATTGTGTTATATCTTTGAATTATCAATAAATTCACGATGTTGATTCGATCAATTTGATCTTTTCTTCTAATTTTTCGATTTATGGAATTAAAAAAATACATCTGCATCCTTCTTAGTATTTCATTTGCGATACTGACAGTTCTGACGGCAGAAGCTCAAAACAGTTCTGATATTGAATTGGATTTGCAGGCTGAACCTGCCTTTGATAATGCACAAATTATTGACGTCGTCTCTTTGGCATTCGATGAATCAGGAAAGGGTTCCCGTTTATTTTTCTTAACATTGCAAAATCTTTCTGATTCTCAGAGTCCGGCACTCTTTATCGAATATACAGTACAATCTTCAAGATTCGGGTTAATTGTAGAGGTAACTCAAAATAATAATTCGCCATTTAATCTGGAGGCCGGTCAAATTATTGTTGCATCGAATAATGATATCGCGCAATCCCGCTTGCCCGGCATCCCGGGTACAGTTCGCTTTAATGGAAATTTAACTTCCAGCGGACAGGATTTTGTGAACAGCCTTGGAGCCAGCAGCAGACTTCCGATTGATGTATATACCATTACTATGCAGGTTTTCAGCGGGGCAAATCAACAAAATGGCGGTACATTTGAAGTTTCCAGGTCTATAACCATCGGTGAAAAGCTTGTCGATGACGATCAATCCATTTTTTTAATTGCACCCGGTGATGTGCCAGGTTCTGATATGACGATTTCTAATCCATTTCCTGAATTCAGGTGGGAAGGCAGGCCTGACCAAACCTACAGATTGGTTGTTGTGCGGGAGATTGAAGGGGAAGGGCCTGAGACATTGATTGAGAGTGCGCTTAGCACCGATGCAGCACAACAGGGAGGCACTGCCAATTTACTTCAATTTGAACATATTGATGTGTTGCTAAATGGTACAAGTTTTCAATTTCCGACTACGGGAGCTCAACCGTTGAGAAATGGGGAAAAATACTATTGGCAGGTATTTTCAACGCTCTCAACTACAAGAGGTGAAGAGTTAAGGTCTTCTGAAATATGGAGTTTTAAATTAGCTTCTTCCGATGCTAACAGAGGGCCGGATGGATTTGATGTTATTGAGGTGGACGGTGATATTTTTACACTTTTAAGTGTAATACTTGGTGAAGAAAAAGCTCTTGAATTAAGAGACAACGGGTTCCGGCTGGATGCTTTAGAACTTGATGAGATTGAGTTTAGCGGTTCTTCTGCACGGGAACAGCTTGAATTATTACTTGAAAAGTTACGTGATGGCAAGTTGAAATTCACAAACAATCCGCAATGACAAAAGAAAAAAAAATAAATATTGCGTTAATATCGATTCTTATAATAGCCACCTCCGGTATGGTTGCTGTTGAAATGGCAGCCCTGCAAAATGGCAGCCTGTTCGAATTTGTTAATGGAAATATACAGGATGTAGTAAAAAATAGTCAGAATCCACAAACGGATAGTGAAAAGATAGTTGAAATTAATTTGTCCCAGTCAGCAAACGATCGGCCGCTGGCTCTTGTAACACGGTTAATCCCCAATCTGTTAGTGAGAAATCTGGAACGGGAGCTGAATGCTGATAAAGGTTCTGAACTTTTTAACGGTGATACCCTACGGACAGACGAAAACGGGTATGCTCTGATTGTGTTTATGGATCGGAGTACTGCAAAAGTGAGGCCGAAATCACAGGTTATTGTACGTGGTGAAATAGACAGAGACCGAAATTCAAGTTCGCGATTAAATCTGAATATCGGGGAAATGTTTTTGGAAATTGAAAAGCGGCCAAATAATGAACTTGAAGTGTCCACAACAACCACGGTTGCCTCTGTAAAAGGTACCAAATTCGGAGCCAGGCATACGGGATATTTTTGGGTTGAAGAAGGTGAAGTTGAAGTAACGGCCATTGAAAGCGGAGAAACAGTTACGATAACTTCCGGAATGTTTGCCAGAATTGGCGATGATGGCATCGATCTCATTTCAGGTAATCTGTCTGATGAGGAAATTGCAGAGCTGGGCAGAGATTATCGAATACTGGATAGTGAACTGAATGAAAAAAGATTAATTCTCAGGTTCAGGGATGCGAATGGACAGCTTCGCGAGGAAGAAGTTATCTACTATGAACAGAATGAATGATCGTAGCAAAATTGAATTGCTTTCTGAAACTGCGTTCTATTTCAAATTAATATTTCTGTTTCTTACTGTAAAAACATTCTTCT
>JBHJOO010000390.1:0-4900 GCA_050329675.1 Balneolaceae bacterium | reverse complement strand
ATGAAGATCGTGAAGCCGCACTGTTAGCTCACATGCACAAAGAAACACAATATGGTCTATTAACTTTTGTAAATGGGTTAATCGAGCCCGCACGGAAGCAAATATTATTGGAGCATCATATTCGAGAGAGTGATTTTTACGATATAGTAAGAAGTAGTCCAATCGTTCCACCTGGAAGAGAATATTTCTTTGCTAAGGGTATATATCAAGGATTTTTAGGTGATTTCGTTTCAGCAATTAATACTTTAGTAACACAGTTTGAGCATTCAATCCGATATATATTAAAAAGTCACGGAGTAATCACTTCTGGTATAGATGATCAAAATCGACAGGATGACCGAAGTTTGAATGCGACTTTATATGTAGATGAAATTGAAGAGGTTTTTGGTGAAGATATTGTGTTCACTCTCAGAAATATACTAACAGAAAGGTTCGGCGGTAATTTAAGAAATAAAGTAGCACATGGTTTGATGTGGCCAAATTCATATTTCTCACAGTACTCAATATTTTTTTGGGGTTTTTTATTACGGCTTATTTTTTGGCCAGAGATAGTTGAGAAATATGGTAAATCAGAACAAAATGCTGATGAGGTTGATGAGAATGATATCAATAAAGACTAAAGACGTTTTTGAACCTCTGAACTTGGCGACATTTAGCAAATTGGGCTTTCGTAAACGGGAAAACCTGCAGGAGTGGATCTGCCACAACCCGGAGATGTTCGGGGAAGACCTGCTGATCATTCAAAAAGAGTTCGACGGCTTAAGTGAAACCCGCGAGCGTTTTAAACTGCATGCCCTTGACAAATAAGGAAGAATCAAACAAAATTTAGTACCTTTTTGGTATGGCAAAAGCATCTCAAATATTGAATTTAATCAAAGCTCACTTTTCAGATAATGAGGAGTCGTTTAAAACGGCTGCACTTCAGGTTGCGGCACATGAGGCCAAACTGGGTCATACTGAAGTGGCAAATGAACTTAAAAATTTGGTGCTAAAACAACCTAAGAGACCGATACGTCTTCGTTCAGCAGAAAAACGGCAGCTGGCGGATCTTGTTTTTGAGCGGACTGCCAAACATCGCCTTTCAGAACTTGTTGTAGAAGAGAAGCTCCGTGATAAGATTAAGCGCATCATTTCTGAATATCACCGAAAGGATGAGTTTGTAGATTTCGGTCTCCGCAACAGAAAGAAAGTTTTATTGTCGGGCCCTCCCGGAACCGGTAAAACATTAACAGCTTCTATTGTATCAAATGAACTGAATTTGCCGCTTTATGTCGTTATGATGGATCGGCTAATCACACGGTACCTGGGTGAAACCAGTGCCAAGTTGCGACAGGTTTTTGATCTAATTCGGGAGGAACGAGGTGTTTATCTTTTCGATGAATTTGATGCGATTGGGGCGCATCGCGGGCGCGATCATGAAGTGGGAGAAATGCGGAGAGTGCTCAACTCTTTTCTGCAGTTTATCGAAGAGGACGAATCGGACAGCTTGGTTATCGCGGCAACAAATACAGTTGAGATTCTGGACCAGGCACTGTTCAGGAGATTTGATGATGTGCTTACCTACCGGAAACCTGATTTTGAACAAGCGAAAAAACTTATTCAGCAGAGACTTACTTATTTTAATAATGAATTAGATCTGACAGGCCTAAAAGAAGATCTACAAGGATTAAGCCACGCAGATATTGCAATGGCTTGTGACAACGCTGTGAAGCAGTGCATACTTGAGGGGGTACAAACGATATCATCTGAACATCTCAAATCAGCAATCGAGGAACGGCGGCAGATGTACCAAAACTAAATCATCATGCCAAGAACCAATTTACCGCACATTGTTGTATCCAACAGAAAAAATACAAAACCGTATCAATCTGTTGGCCGGGGTGGGGGTAAACAGAAGCGCCCATCGATTGCAGATAAATCTGCGCATATACAATCACTGATTCGCAGGTTTAACCGTGTATATCGCACAGCACTGAGAGAAAAAGACACAAGATTGGCTGAATCTCTTCCGGCAAGAGATGGAATTTATCTAAGAATTCGTTCTTTTGCCGACCACAAGTTAAGCTATAAAAAGCTGGAGTTGAAACGTGTAAACATTCGTGTTCTCCATCACCGAACAGTTAGAGAGGAAGAAGGAGAAATCGAAGAAGCTGTCATTTTCATTCCTTTTGACGGAATTCAAAGGTTTCTAAGCCGCTTGGAGGATTATCGCCGGGATATTGAAACAGAGAATAGAGACAACCCGGCCCAAAAAGATTTAGTAGAATATATCGCATCTATTGAAACAGCTGTGCTGCATCAATTCTGGCAGGATCCAATAGATAAGAAGCCAGCCCAGGATATGGTTTGGGTAGAAGTTTGGATATGGACGGACGATTTGACATCGGATGAAGAGCGCAGCAAAAGATTAAATGGAGTAAGGGAGATCTGTAGAAGACTGCAGATTGAAGTTAAAGAGGAAGATCTTCACTTTGCAGAGCGCTCTGTAATGATGGTTAATGCCAATGAAATAGTTTTGACAGAATTGCTGAAATCATCCGAATACATTTCAGAGTTTCGCCTGGCCAAATCAGCAGTTCAATTTTTTGCAGATCTTGAACCGGAAGATCAACGGGAGGCATGTCAAAACTTATTGGACAGGATTGAGATTGATGAGAATGCCGGTGAAATTTCTGTAACCATTCTTGATAAAGGTGTAAACCGGGAGCATCCGTTGTTAAATTCTTTTTTGCAACGTGATGACAGGCATTCGATTAATCCTGAATGGGGAAAGGGCGATGATGATGGGCATGGCACAGAAATGGCAGGATTGGCAATCTTCGGAAATCTCGGTTCTGCAATTGAAAGCACGGAACCAGTTTACGTGGGTCATATTCTTGAATCATCAAAGTTCTTGCCTCCTCGGGGAAAAAATCCGAAGGAACTCTATGGTGATTTTACAAAACAAGCGATTAGCTTACCGACTATTCAAGCACGAGACCGAAAAAGAATTGTGAATATGTCTGTAACCGCTGATGATGATATTGACAGGGGCAGCCCATCTTCATGGTCAGCAGCCGTTGATGAAATATGCCATAATGAAGGGTTACTTTTTATGGTATCAGCAGGTAACAATGATATCCGGGCACTGTGGGAACTGTATTCGACAGGAAATTTACTTGCTCCGGTGCAGGATCCCGGTCAGGCATGGAATGCTATTACTGTTGGAGCCTATACGCAACTAAGTCAATTAACAGATCCAGATCTGGTTAACCATGAAGTTGTAGCAGATAATGGCCAGCTTTCTCCATTTTCGACAACAGGGAATGAATTTGAATCCCAATGGCCGGTAAAACCGGATGTTGTATTTGAAGGAGGAAACCTGATGAGAGCGCCTGATGGGTTTATCTCTGCTGGCGAAGATGATCTTTCTATTTTGACAACATCCCATGAGATTGATAAAAGATTATTTTCAACTACCTGGGCAACCAGTGCAGCATCCGCCCAGGCAAGTGCTTTTGCTGCAAAATTACAGAGAGCTTATCCGGACTTTTGGCCGGAAACAATCAGGGGGTTGATGATTCATTCTGCCGAGTGGACCCAAGGAATGAAAGATCAGTTTGATGAACTGGGTATCGATCTGAGTAGAAAGTCGGGCTACCATAAAGCACTGAAGATTTTTGGATATGGTGTTCCTTCATTGCACAAAGCAAAGCATTCTGCTGATAATAGCTTGTCTCTTATAGCGGAATCTGAAATTCAGCCCTTTATTAATGAAAACGGAAAACTAAGATTTAATGAACTTCATATTTATCAACTTCCATGGCCCAAAGAAGAACTACTTGCACTTGCAGATACCGAAGTCGAGTTAAAAGTAACACTTTCCTATTACATTGAACCTATGCCTGGAAGCCGGGGAAACAAAGACAAATACCGGTATGCTTCCCATCAATTGGAATTTCAGGTCAGTGAACCGGGTGATGATGTTGAAAGCTTTTCATTAAGGATGGGTGAAAAGTTGGATAATGAGGATTTCAGAGATACCCAAAAAAGAATTAGTCATAGGGAAGATAGATGGGAATATGGAGTTAACTCCAGGAATTCAGGCTCTTTACATTCTGATCGGATGAAAATGACAGCGGCTGAAATGGCTGACTGCAATCTAATTGCAGTTTATCCGAAGACGGGTTGGTGGTATACAAGAAACTCACAAAAGAAATATAACAGTACAACACGGTACAGTTTGATTATTGGGTTATCTACACCTTCTGCAGAGGTTGATTTATATACACCTGTAAGTACACAAATAGAAATGCCAGTAGAGATTGATATTAACACTTAAAAACAACAATTGAATGGACAAAAACTGTTAAGGGTTATGAACCGTGCCATTCACTATCGCATTTTTTACTGGGTTCCCAACACCCTGTCCGGCGAACGGATAGCGATCGGACTGTGTCTTTTTGACAAAAAATTAAACCGGCTGGATACCCACTGGATTGCTCAGAAAGAGTTGGCGAGACTCCAAAACATTTTTGACTGGTCTGACAGGTCGGACGGCAAGGATGTGCTGAATATGTTGAACGAAGTGGACGGGAATTGGAAATCCAAAGTATTTCATTCGTCTTTCTGGAACTATCTTGAAAGATACTGGAACGGAATTGTTCAGATTTCAGACAACCGGAAACTCTACTATGAAGGAACTGCTGACGATTTTGAACGCAAGAGTGCCATGCTGAAAGAGCAGTTTCTGCCGCTTGCCGACCGTGAACCCAAATATGTGCGTAGAAAGTCAGCGGTGGTCCGGAAAAGTTTCGAAAAGTTTGTGAAACAGAAGCATTTAGAAGAGAAAGTATCCCCTGGAATTGAAATCCCGGGACATGGTAAGTACAGGCTGCTGAAATCGATCTATCTTGATCTT
>JBHJOO010000065.1:0-3959 GCA_050329675.1 Balneolaceae bacterium | reverse complement strand
ATTTGGAATGCGAACCGAATTGTTGGAATTCTGTCCGCTCACTGTCAGATAGGCTTCGGAATTCCAGTCCGTATCGTATGCATCGAACTCGATATCGGTAAAGCCCTGTGCAGCGAGCTGAATCACCCGTTCGATGTAGTTCAGCGGTACGTGATTCCGTTTTGCCTGTTTGATCTCCTTGCCAAGCTTCTTGTTCTTCAGCGGATCACGGCTGATCGCACCGTTGTAGATGCGCCCTTCGATATTCACCGGCTCATGGCACAATTTGATAATATTTTTCAGGTGTTTCTGCGTGATTTTGGATCCGGCCACAATGGCTGCTACTTTCTGCTCCTCACGCACTTTCCAATTGATGTACTCTTCAATATCGGGATGATCCAGGTCGAGGGTTACCATTTTGGCTGCACGACGGGTGGTTCCGCCCGATTTAATGGCACCGGCAGCCCTGTCGCCTATTTTCAGAAAACTCATCAGGCCGGATGATTTTCCGCCCCCGCTTAAAATCTCACCCTCACCGCGTAAATCCGAAAAATTGGATCCGGTTCCCGATCCGTATTTAAAAAGCCGGGCTTCGCGCACCCATAAATCCATGATGCCGCCTTCGTTCACAAGATCGTCATCCACACTTTGAATAAAGCAGGCATGCGGCTGCGGATGGGTATAGGCATCCTTCGATTTTTTAACCTTGCCTGTCTCCGCTTCCACATAGTAGTGGCCCTGAGCCGGGCCATTGATGCCGTATGCCCAGTAAAGGCCGGTATTAAACCACTGCGGACTGTTTGGTGCCGCCATCTGATTTGCCAGCATATAGCAGAGTTCTTCATAAAAAACTTTAGCATCCATTTCGGAATCGAAATAGTTGTGTTTCCATCCCCAGTAAGTCCAGCAGCCGGCCATACGCTGAAAAACCATGCGGCTGTCGATCTCGTGCGTATATCTTTCTTCGGGTTTCAGCTTTTTGAGGGCAGTCTTATTCTCTTCGGAGCGCTGCAGCCATTTGGGGATTCCCTCTTCCGGTATTTTTTGAAGTTTAACCGGCACGCCTGCCTTGCGAAAATACTTTTGTGCGATAATATCCGTAGCCACCTGCGACCAGCTGTCAGGAACTACCACATCATCCATCCGGAAAACGACCGATCCGTCCGGATTTTTAATTTCAGATTTTCGCTTTACAAACTTTATTTCTCCATAGGGTGATTCCCAATTATCCTTCGTGTAGAATCTTTTAAATTTCATTCTGTTCTTCTTCGACTTTTCTTTTTAAAAATTATTATGTAGATGAGTTCATCGCTGAATTAAATTTTTATAAAATCTTCGGGGTGAATTGGTTTTTAATATATATGGGAGATTACCTTACGGCAAGAAAAATTTTAATTATTTTTCCACAAATTGCATTAGTTATCCACAATGGTTTTTTGCATCTTCTCTGACAATAAAGAAATATGAAAAACTGATTTTCGAAATAAAAATGTCTTATACCCGGATAATCAAAATATCACTTTCACCAGGCTGGAATAAAATATTTATAAACCATAGTTTATAAAGGATTTAAGTAATTAAATTATTTCTCCTCCGAAGTTATCCACAATGATATGAGTTATCCACACTCCTCTGTTGAATAAATTGAAATAACATTTAACCAGAAGCTATTATTAAATGTTATTATACGTGTTTTTAATAATTTAAAAATACATTTTAGAACACATTATTTATTTTAATAATGTCAACTTTCTTGTCAATACATTGTTATTGGATTTTAACCTGTAAAGATACATTCCGCTTGCAAGATTTGACGCATCAAATTGAACCTGATGCATACCGGCTGTACGGATTTCGTTAACCAGGGTTGCTACTTCCCTGCCGGTTATGTCGAACACTTTCAGCTCCACATTGGCTGCCGCAGGCAGCTCAAATGAAATGACCGTTGAGGGGTTGAATGGATTGGGATAATTTTGATTTAACCGGATTCTGCCGGGTGTTTCTGAAGCCAGTCCTTCATTGGTAGTAACGGTTGAATCATAGATGAATAGAATGTCGCCGGGGATAATTCCTGTCGGGAAAGAGGTAACCAGGCTGCCCTGCGTATCATGGATAAATACTTCACCATTTACGGAAAAATCTTTTGCATCAGCAAGATAAAATCTGGGCTGAGCTTCGTTTGCAGAAAAATTCATCGCAAAAAAATTACCTTCAATCAAAATATCAGGATCCAATTGAAACGTACTACAATCTATAACTCTTACACCGCCCGAATTGATATAAACTTTTCCCGCATTTGGATCATAAGCAATATCGCTTCCGGCCGATTCAATTTCAATGGAAGCAATTTCTTCCCGCGTGTTGATATCGAAAATATGAACACCTCCGGGTTCACCCGTTCCCGGTATGATATTGAAATCACTATCAAACTCCCCTGCAAAACCCGTACTTACAATCCACAGCCTCTCCTGATCATCCACCAGCATTTCTGCCGGCCCCCGGCTCACAAAGAGTGTATCGATGATCTCGTGTGTGGCAATGTTTCCTGTCGTGCCTTCAGAAAGTTTGGGATCGATGACAAAAACCGTGCTGTCGGCACCAAACCCGTTGTTGGATATATATGCAAGTCCGTTATGAAAAAAGGCTTTATCGGGATTCTCCCCTACCGATATACGCGGCATCAGCTCCTCATTGTTCTGAAGGTCTATCAGGCTGACACTGTTGTCAAACAGGTTGGTTACATACGCATAATGGGCATTTAACCGTATAATTTCTCTCGGGCTTGCACCACCTGCTATCGGTATCTCAAAACGCTGCCGGAATGTTTCCGGATTTAGAACCCGGATTACATTTGAATTATTTACGACTACATACATCTTCCCGTCAAAAATAGCCACGTTTTGAGCGATATCACCCAGCTGGAACCCATTTTCGTTAAAAAATACACCATCGACAGCCATTCCGTTATCCGGTATAAACTCCGTGAGAGTGGCATTCCCCTGCATGAAATTGCCCTGATTTGCAACAATTACACGACTCAGGATTTCCTGGGCGTGCAAACTGCCGGTTGTTAGCAAGATTAAAAGTATAGAAAGTATCCGTTTTTTCATTTTGGTTGTTGTTTTTTGTTATTGGTTGCTTGGGTTAAATATGTTGTTAAAAATCGTTGGATGGTGACTGCCCGGCGCTGGGAACACACCCCTCGCCAACCTTCATCGCCTGTCGGCGTTCAGGTTAGCATTTCCCCTCTCGAGAGGGGACAGTTCCGACACTCGTGTCGGGACAGGGGTGTGTTCGCGCCATCAATTGCCATCTCCCCTACCCTATTCACCGGATGACTTGATAACTTCTTGTCCTTAGCAAAAATCTTATCCTCAGTCATCCGATGAAATGAAATTTAGTTTCAATGTCAGTTCAAAGTGGCGGCCGGGCATCGGGAAATTCCGGATCACCTGGAAATTCTCGTCAAACAGGTTATTGACCCTCGCAAAAACAGTCATGGATACCGGGCTCAGCCGGAATGTATAACCGGCATAGATATCAGATACATCATAACCCGGCAGCGGATCAAACGGGCTGCCATGATCGGGTGTGGTGTAGCGTTCGCTGTTGTGTACATAACTGAAACCGGCTGAAAAATTTCTGAATGCTGCATCCAATCCGGCACGGATGGATAACTCAGGAACCTGTGGCAGCTGTTTGTTCACGGTCCGGTTGTCATCGAAGCGGTCACGCCGGACGGATGCCAGTGTTTTGCCCATGCCAAAGCGGGTGGTGAATCCGACGGGGTTCAATACATTCCAGCGCTGGTCCAGGTTAATCTCAAATCCCCGCGAACCAATTTCATCAATATTCACCGGGGCAAACTGACCTGTCCGGGCGTTGGGAATCCACCGGATGCCATCGTGTTGCCGGATCCAAAAGCCGGTAAATTCAATATCTGTGGCAACAAACTCAAAGTCATGGATGAACTGCATCCC
>JBHJOO010000049.1:0-3790 GCA_050329675.1 Balneolaceae bacterium | reverse complement strand
TTGTAAATTTTTGGAGATTTAACAAGTGATGTTTCAAAAAACAGGGGGAATCCCTCCCTTCTTTGTCCGTTTATATTCCAGGCATGAAGTGTATTTTCAGAAACAGCAAAAATTGACCGTTCAGAGTTCAATACTTCGATCAGAGGTGATGAGGTAATAATTGTATTTATGGATTGCGGCCAGCCATTGATCGGCTCACCCCTTGAATTCAGAATATGAATGTTACGATCTGCCGTAGATACAATCATTTCGGCGACACCATTGCGTGTTACATCCATTACCTGGAGCGGCGTTGTTATCTCTTCACCAAGATCTACCGGGAAGTTGGGAAGCAAAATGCCGGTATCATTCCAGGCATAGATTTTATTACCCGCAGCCAGCATAATTACATTTTGGTTGTTTCCATACCAGTCAAATATTACAGGAGAGCCTGTTGGCCGATCGGGAGTGGTAGAGGTTTGCATTACAACGGTACCATCAGCAGCCAGGGCATAAACGGTTCCATTATCTGTAGCAAAAATCATCTCTTCTCTGCTTCCGCCTCCAATATCGGCAAAAACCGGTTTTCCTGAAATGCCTGATCCGCCAATCGGAAACACCCACTGCTCGCGGTACGGCTGGTCATATGTATCCAGTTGATAAGAGGAAATGGAAATGCCAACCGGATCCCGATCATTATCCTTCGTTGTGATAATAGAAAGCAAGTCAAAATTGGAAAGAATTGCTCCAAGATAATGATGAGGCTTTAACCAGTGTGAAATATAACTTCCGAATTTAGCTGCATCGACATATAGCATGGAACTTATCCTTTCCGGTTGATCATTCCTTATATTCATATACTGATCTTCATAGAACATTACACGCCGCCGGTTCACATCACCTTCTACACTTTGAACCAGGCCTCTGCGCCGGGCAAGTGCAATTACATCATCTCTCACAAATGTCAGATAAAAATTTTGCAATGGGCTCATGTCACCAGAAAACAATAAGCCTGCCTGTTTACTTTGAAGAAAATAAGTTTGTCCGTCTTTTAAAACCAGATCCATTTCTTCCAGTTAATCAAGTGTGCTTTCAAGCCTATTCCTGTCTGTAATCTGCCGGAGAAAGAGAAATTCACTCGTACTCAAAGCACCAGATTCTGCAAAAGCTGCAAAAGCTGTTTCGTCGCCGATACTTCCGGCCAGATTTCTCCAAACGTTTTCATTTGCAGTCAGATACTGATCAAGTTTTGAAGGGCCTCCTATATTTTGCCCGGCGGGATAGGGAGTCATTCTGGGTGTAAGCCTGAATATTGAAAAAGCCGAAGCGTTTGCCGGTACGTATCGATCAAGTACCGGTTCCCGGGCAATACCTGAAATGGCTCTCACAAGTGGCTTCTCATCATTTTCTATTTTTATCTCCCCGAGTAATTGCCATGACCACTCCTCCTCTCCATCAGATGCCAAATATAATTCAGTTGATGTTGTCCCTGCAAACATATCTATCAGTACGGGCCTGTATTCAACTTTTGCAATTTGTTCAACCCATTGATGCATCATGGGCATGTTCACTATAAATGTTCCGGGGGTAAAATTGTGACCCGGAAACTGGATTCTTTTTCTATCATCATTCAGTGCCCGGATCGAATTTTCCAGTCCAATGCTTGATTCCGAAAAGAGCAGTACATCCTGCAGTTTAACCGTATAAATAATATTTGAAGAGATAAATAGCTTATCAATTTCAAATCCGCCAAACTCATATCTGTTCTGAACAAAGGGCTTCTGGTGCATCTTTTTTAAATCTGCATACAGATTGCCGTTTTGGGGCAGGGTTACTATCCAGACCGGTTTCAGGTCATCGGAAGTGTCAGGATATAGAAGAATAGCTTTTACTAAACTTTCAGATGTCAGACGCGGATCAATTTGACCGGTTAGCTGAATGGCTGCCGGCGAAATATCATCCAATAAAGGCAAATAGGGCTTGTTTAAAATATCTTCAATTGTATTGTTCTCTTCAGGAATTATAATAAGAGTCGTTGAATTTGGAAGTGCTTTTTTCCAGTCCGTTTCCGGATTATCTGAACAACTGTAAAGAAAACCAAAAGTAACAACCACTAAAAATAAATAGTAAAATAAATTATAAAATCGGGTCACTGTATAAATAATAAGTTTGTTAAGAAAAGGTTATAGGCATAGTTTATTGAAGATATCTTTATAAGTTCCGTTGCTCTTTATTCAAACGATCATAGCAGAAAAAAGATATACAAATAAAGCCGCCACTGTTCCCTTAAAACATGGGCAATAAATTTTATTAGCATAAGGTAAGAAATTTTCTAAATGAGTTTTTTAAATCCTTTATTTCTGATTGCACTTATCTCGGTAGGAATACCGCTGCTTATCTATCTTTTGAATTTGAGAAAGCCCCGGAAAGTACTTTTTTCCACACTTGCTTTTTTTGATATTCTCAAATCCACTTCGTTGAAACGAATCAAAATTAAACGGTGGCTGTTGCTTGCTGTGCGTTGTGCTGCAATCATAATGCTTGTTTTAGCAGCATCGCGTCCATTTTTACCTCCCCTGATGGGCTTTGAAGGTGGTGATAACGAGCCCAAGTCGATAGGTATACTTGTTGACAACAGCCCGAGTATGCAACAAACAGATGCGGGAGGCCCCTATTTTAGCCAGGCAATTTCTACAGCTGCCGCAATTACTTCACTTGCAAGAAACGGTGACCGTCTCTATTTGGAAGTAACGAACGGTGAATCAATGAACTCTCCCGGGCAGACAGCAAATACGGTAAAAGCATCTTTATCAGACCTTGAAATAAAAAATGCCGGAAATTATACATTACAAAGATTAAAAAATCTTGCTGTTCGTCTTGCCGATTCACCCGAACCTGTAAATATTATCTATCTCATTACAGATTCCCAGGCAAGCCAATTCGCAGACTTTGATGAAATAAATGAAAAATTTGAATCTGTTTCAGTTCAGGTTTTTAAGGTTGGAAGCGGTGCACAAAATAATGTTGCCGTCATTTCAACCGACATGGTGAGCGGCAGGGCCGGCGGTGACAGTGAAATACACATTGAGACCACTGTCCAAAATTTCAGTAATACAGAAATACGTAATTATTTTCTAAGCCTTGAAGTTGACGGAGAATTGATATCTCAGAAAATTGTAAATATGGATCCCGGATCAACGGTCCAGTACAAATTTGAATTTATTCCCCACAGTGACGATTTAACGAAAGCTAAAATTGTTCTTGAAGGCGATGAATATACATTTGATAACACCCGATATGTAGCTATTCAAAGCCCGGAGACGAAAAACATCCTTGTACTTCAGGATGATAACAGACAGCGCTCATTTCAGAGCTATCTGAAACCGCTGCTGGATGCAGCTGTTGGTGGAAACGGCAATTTGAGGGTACGTTATTCGGCTCTGAACACCTCCATTATCGGTGAATTAAATGACTTTGATACAATTGTTTTGGACGGGCTGCAAGAAATTCCTGAATATGTTGTTCAGGAATTGGTTCAATTGATTCAACAAGGCAATGGTATGCTTTTTTTGCCATCGGCGACCGGTGATATTGCTAACTATAACCGGTTCCTTCAGTTTGCCGGAGCAGATCGGTTCGACAATGTCATTGGAAGCTATGGTTCATTCCAGGCAGTTGACCGGCTTTCTGTTTTAACAGAAGGCCATCCGGTTCTTGATGAGGTGTTTGATAAACCTGAAGATGAACAGCTCCGTATTAATGCACCCGAAATTTTTTACTATTATAAACAGGAAAATAGCCGAGCATCAAC
>JBHJOO010000295.1:0-15757 GCA_050329675.1 Balneolaceae bacterium | reverse complement strand
CGATGACATAGTCTATTCATATTACTCAGATCATTTTGACAATTTGTCTTCAAAAGAACTGGATCAAGAGTTTCGGAAAGACTTAAAAACACTTACAAAAGCTCTCTCCAAGCTCTCGCATAAAGAAAAGGAAGCCTTTATAAACGTTTTTTCTAAGGTAATAGAGTTTTATTTAAATCAAAAAATTGAAAAAGAAATTGACTCTTCTTTTATTAAAATTCTAAACTTGAAATGAGCAAGAAAGAGAAAAATAAATCCGATGAAAATAAATTAGAAAATAAAGATTCTTCAATAAAAGAGGATTCAAACGAAGGAGTAATTCCCGATGAGATTTTTGAAGCAATACCAGAAGAAGATAGAGGCAGGGTTGCAAGCATAATCAGGCAAACAATGATATCGGGTGTAATGCGAAAAAGTAATCCAATAGCGGAAAAAATTACTACAGATCATATCACTCAGATAATATCAAAATCAGATGAACAAGATAAAAGAGACAGGGATGAAAGAAACAGTGAGAGAAAATATAATATTAGCTTAGTAGTTTTGGGATTATTATTTGTTGGTTTTCTTGTTGTTTTTCTCCAAACAAATGAAAATCTGTTGATCAATATAATTGTCGCAATCATTTCGTTTATTGGTGGATTTGGATTTGGAAAGACATCCAAAAAGAGATAAAAGGTTTCCATTCTCACAGGTTCTATAAAAAAAACCATTTCGTGCTTATTGGTTCACGTTTATTGTTGAACTTCGGTGTTGATCTCCCTTTAAATGCCTGATATACCCCACAAACATTATTAATAAATTGATTCCCTGAGTCAGATGAATGAGCTCTTCGCCTGTCGCTCGAGGGTGAGTACACACATTAAGGCCGGAACTTTATATCTATTTTTTTCGCTTTCTCCTGTTCACGATATCGCAGAGCGAGTGTTTGCTGAACCCTGTTTGCAATCTCTATAAAAACTTCAGCTGATCTGGAAGTTTGATCTGCAGACACCACAGGCTCACCACTGTCGCTGGTGTGCCTGATATGTTCCTCAATCGGAATTTCACCCAGAAACGGGACCTCCATTTTTTGAGCTAACTTGCGGGCACCGTGTTTGCCGAAAATGTAATATTTTTTTTCGGGCATATCGGGCGGGATGAAATAGGCCATATTTTCAATAATTCCAAGTACCGGCACATGCACTTTACGAAACATGGCCACCCCTTTGCGTGCATCATCAAGAGCAACCGTTTGTGGAGTGGAGACAATGACCGCGCCGGTCAGCGGAACGGTTTGTACGATGGTCAGCTGGATATCACCGGTTCCGGGTGGAAGATCAAGGACCATATAATCCAGTTCACCCCATTCTACTTCCTGCATAAATTGCTTCACTGCACTGGTTACCATAGGCCCGCGCCAGATCATGGCCTGGTCTGTATCCACTAAAAATCCCATGGAGACAAGTTTCACTCCGTATTTTTCAATGGGGACAAGTTTTTTTTGCGGAGTAACATTCGGCCGCTCCGTGACACCGAACATTGTCGGGATACTTGGCCCGTAAATATCTGTATCGAGTAATCCGACGGATGCCCCGGTACGGGCCAATGAAACCGCCAAATTAGCAGCTACCGTAGATTTCCCCACACCCCCTTTGCCGGAAGCTACAGCTATAATATTTTTCACTCCCGCAAGTACAGGCTCCGGTTGATGCGGAGGGTGTTCCGGAGTCCCTTCCCCATCAAGTTCCCGTTTTTTTGAAAGATTAATTCCCGTAGTAATATCAAGGATAGCTTCTTTATCAACAAATTTATGAATGGCAGATTCACATTCATTTTTCAGAATCTGCACAAGGGAATCATTTTTTTCAGGGAGCTCAATTGTGAATGAAATATACTTTTCCTGAATTATCAGATCCTGAATCATATCAAGTGAAACAAGATCTTTTTTCAATTCAGGATGCAGTACGTGTGTAAACGCCGTAATTATTTGTTCTTTTTTGATGCTCATGATTCCAAACAGTCGTAATTTAATTGTTATAACGTGATATGAAGATACCAATTTATGCAGGTAATCTAAACGCTATCCATATTTCATAAGTTTCCTGATTATCTTTATAAATCCTGAGAAATGTGTACCTTTTATATTGAAAAACGTCAGTCGAATAAAATCCTCAAAACGTCAGGCCTCTTATGGCCTCTTCATTTAAAATTATGCTGAAAAGAACACCTTTTTTTGAAAATCATAAAAGCCTGAATGCCAAGATTGTTAATTTTGGAGGCTTTGAAATGCCGCTTCAATATGAAGGTATCAGGCAAGAGCATAATGCAGTTCGAAACGCAGCCGGTCTGTTCGATGTCTCTCATATGGGTGAGTTTCTTGTCTGCGGGCCAAATGCGCATGATTTACTGCAGTATGTTACAATTAATGATGTATCCAAATTATCTCCGGGCACAGCCCAATATACAGCTATGTGTTATGAGGATGGCGGCATTGTAGATGATTTGATTCTGTATATGATTGAATCCGAACACTACATGATGGTTGTTAACGCATCAAATATCGAAAAAGACTGGAACTGGATTAACAAGCATAACAGTGCCGGTGCACAGCTTGTTAATGTATCTGAAAAAACAGCACTATTGGCTCTTCAGGGGCCTGACTCACTGGATATTCTAAGCAGTTTAACAGATGCAGATGTTAAAAATATCGGGTTTTACAAATTTACAACCGGCCGTATTGCCGGTGAAAACGATATCATTATTTCTGCAACCGGCTATACAGGTGAAAAAGGATATGAGCTCTATATTGATACAGAAGTCTCGGATGCGGTACATATTTGGAATGCCATAATGGATGCTGGAGTCGCTTACGGTTTAATGCCTGCCGGTTTGGGGGCGAGAGATACACTTCGTCTCGAAATGGGATTTGCTCTTTATGGGAATGATCTTACAAAAGATACATCACCACTTGAAGCCCGGCTGGGTTGGCTTACCAAGTTGGATAAAGGCGAATTTTTAGGGCGCGAAGCCCTGCTAAAGCAGAAAGAAGAGGGTATTATAAGAAGATTGACAGGTTTTGTAATGAATGAAGAGAAGCAGGTTCCACGCAAGGATTATGATATTTGTGATTCGGATGGAAAAATTATCGGTTTTGTTACAAGCGGTTCACAATCCATAACTCTCGGTAAAGGTATTGGAATGGGTTATATTTCAAGTGAAAAGGCTGATGAGGGGATGGATATACGAATATCAATCAGAAACAAACTGCAGCCGGCTACAGTAAAAAAACCACCGTTTATCCACAGATAAACTGCAGAAGCTCAAAAAAACAAAATGGACAAGATCAGTAAACTGGATGTATTTTTTTCAGCTCAATCTTTTCATGAAGATGAGTTGCGTAATAAAACGGTAGTAATTATTGATGTACTCCGTGCATCATCCACAATTATTACAGCTTTAAAAAATGGGGTAAAAGGTATTATTCCGGTAGATGATATGGCAGAAGCAAGTAAAATTGCCCAAAGTGTGGACTCTGACAATTATCTGCTTTGCGGGGAAAAAGACGGAGAAAAAATACAGGGTTATGATCTTGGAAACTCTCCTCTTGAATATACTGCTGAAGTGATTGGCGGAAAAACACTTATATTTAAAACGACAAATGGTACGAAGGCCATTAAAAAATCTGTCAATGCAGGAAACATTTTTGTCGCGGGCTTTTTAAATGTAAGTACTGTGGTAAAAGAATTACATAAACTGAGTAAGGATATTGTGTTGGTTTGCGCGGGATGGCAGGGCCGCCTTGCACTTGAAGACATGTTGTTGGCAGGTAAAATTATTCATGATCTTGTAGATGGCAATCTTCCTGAAGATGCCCTGGATGGAGCCAAAATATCATTCGGCCTGTATGAAAAGTTTGGTCATGATATACAGGCAACCGTTTTAAATTCCAATCATGCCGTCCGCCTGAAAGAAATTGTTGGAAATGAAGATACGATGTATTGCTGTCAGATTGATATAACAGAGGTACTCCCTGAATTGAAGGATGGAATAATCACCAATAGCTATGGCAAATAAGAAAAGAAACGGTGGTTTTATAAACGGAATCAGCTACACCCGGAAAATGGAAATTGCCGGTATCATGATTATGGGAATTGCAACGCTGTTGTTTTTGTCCATAGTTTCCTATAACCCGAATGACTACGGAATCGTAAAATCACTGCCAACGCAATCATTGTTTTCAATGGATCAGGGCCCGGCACTACGTGTAAGCAATTGGCTTGGTGTAATAGGTGCGCATATTTCTTTTCTGTTTGTTCATATTCTTTTTGGTTACACCAGTGTAATCCTCTCCCTGCTGCTTTTCATAATTGGCTGGTTCGTATTCAGAGATCTGAAATTGTCTCAGCTAACCTGGCCAATCTCTTATGGAATCTGGTCAATGATATTAATCTCAACTACTGTAGGCTGGTTCTATAATGAGTTTGACTGGGAGTCTGCTGTATGGAGTGGTAATTCGGGTGTTGCAGTTGCGCGGATCCTTCAGAATATTACTGGAATTGGCTCCATCATTATTTTGTTTGTGCTGCTGGTCATAACAGGATTAATTCTTGTTGACAGGGATTTACAGACCACCGTGGATAAAGCCAAACAAGCGTTCGAAAATCTAAAGTTAAAGTTAATAGAAGGCAAAGAGGCCAGGGAAAGAAAAAGAGCAGAAAAATCACAGATAAAACAGAGGCAAAAAGCCGAAGCTGCTTACAAGGCAGATCGGGGAGATGGTGCTGACAACCGGCCTGATCGATCTTCAATAGATGAAATGGTTGATCGTTCGCAAAAAGAAGATGAAGCGCGAATTAAGAAAAAAATTGAAGAGGCAAATGAATTAGGGCAACGGCCGCCCAGGGCTATTCTCGATAAGTCCGGTAACGACGAATATGAGGAGCAGGATGATGTTGAAATCTCCGTTTTTATTGGTGAAGGCGACGAGGAAGCGGACAACCGGGCACTGGACCGCTTAAACAGGGATAAGGCTAAAGAAACCCCGATTGTAAAATACATGTTTCCCGGTATTGACCTGCTTGACTCACCGCCTAATGAAGGGAATGAGGTAAATCTTGAAGAAATAAAAGAAAATAAGCGCATCATACTCGACAAGCTGAAAAGGCATAAAATCGAAATTCGAAGTATTAATGCCATTGTTGGGCCAACGGTTACATTATATGAACTTGATCCGGCGCCAGATGTGAAGATCAGTAAAATCGAAAGTTATGCAAATGATCTTAAAATGGCGACGGCAGCTCATGGCTTGAGGATTATCGCACCCATTCCCGGAAGATCGGCTGTCGGTATTGAAGTGCCCAATGAAACCCGTGAAACGGTTTACATTAAATCAGTCATCAACACCAAAAAATTTGTTGAAACCGATTATGAACTTCCGGTTGCATTTGGAAAAACGATTGAAAATGAAGTATTTATGATCGATTTAACCCGAATGCCGCATCTGCTCATTGCCGGTGCAACGGGATCGGGTAAATCGGTTGGTATCAATACAATTATTACATGTTTACTGTATAAAAGCCATCCGGATGATTTAAAATTTATACTTATTGATCCTAAAAAGATTGAACTTTCACTTTACAGAAATATTCAGAATTATTTTCTGGCAACGTTGCCGGGTGCTGAAGAACCGATTATAACGGATACGTCGCAGGTTCTTGAAACACTTGAGAGTGTAACCAAAGAGATGGATGAGCGTTATGAATTGCTAAAAATGGCAATGGTAAGAGATATCAGGGGTTACAATGAGAAATATAAAAACGGCGAACTCGATGAAGAACTTGGCCATCGCCATTTGCCGTATATCGTCGTAATTATAGATGAACTTGCTGATCTGATGATGACAGCGGGCAAGAAAATCGAAGAACCTATTGCACGGCTTGCCCAGCTTGCAAGAGCCATTGGGATCCATCTTGTGGTTGCAACACAGCGCCCTTCCGTTAATGTTATAACCGGCACCATCAAGGCTAACTTTCCGGCAAGAATCGCTTATCAGGTGGCATCAAAAGTAGATTCCCGTACAATTCTTGATACCGGCGGTGCAGATCAGTTAATTGGCCGCGGCGACATGCTCTTTTCCGGTGGAGCGGGTATGACACGGATTCAGAATGCATTTGTATCAACTGAAGAGGTTGAAAGGATTACAGCATTTATTGGTAATCAGAGAGGGTATCAGCAACCTTTTTATCTGCCTGTCGTTGAAGATGATGAAGGAGGTATCCCCGATCCGCTTGATGATATTGATGAGTTGTTTAAAGATGCCGCTAAAGTTGTGGTATTACATCAGCAGGGGTCGGTTTCACTGTTACAACGCAAATTGAAAATAGGGTACAACCGTGCAGGCAGAATTATAGATCAGCTGTATAATGCCGGAGTGGTTGGGCCATATCAGGGAAGTACAGCAAGAGATGTTTTATTAGAAGACGAAGAGGAACTCGATGAAATTTTTAATGAACTCAATATTTAGGTATAAAAAGACGGGAATATTCCTATTTGCACTGTTTTACAGTTTAACTGCTGTATTGCCTTCAGAGGCACAGACAGCACATTTTGATGATTTAAAATCAAAGTTTGCGAAGGGAGAAATATTTTCAGCTGATTTCAGGCATCAGTTTAACGATGCTTTTACGGGTGAGGAAACTGTTACAGAAGGCAAAATATGGATCGGCCGGGATAAGTACAGAATTGAGGCAGATAACCAGGTAATGGTAGTGAACGGTGAGCTTTCACAAGTTTACGACAGTACAAGAAACAGGCTGATTATAAGTAAATATATTGAAGAGGAAGATGACTATGCGCCATCCAGAATGCTCCAGGGTGTAGATGAGTCCTATACCGTACATCAGCAAATTTTAAATGATGATCAGGTCGTAATCACTCTCATAACAGATGATCTGTTTGCCATTTTCAATAAGGTAGAAATAAAACTGAATTCTTTTGGCCAGCCTTCAATGATTGAAGCGGTTGACCAGGCTGAAAACAGGCTTCAAACCGTTTTCATCGATGGCCGTTTTAATAAACAGATGGATGATTTATTCGATTTAAAGGCACCAGATTCAGCCGAAGTAATAGATTTGCGGCACGAGAGCTGATGACAAAGCGAATCCTGAACATTACGGTGTCTGTTATTGTTGCGGTGATGTTTTTGTGGCTGGCATTCCGATCCGTACCTTTTGCAGAGCTTTGGACTCTGGTAAAAACGGCATCTTTGTGGTGGCTTGTACCCTTTGCATTTGTTATGATCTTAAGCCACTATATTCGAGCCGAACGCTGGAGGCTGCTGTTCCCTGCGGACTGGCATTTGCGAAAATCCACACTATTCGCAGGGGTAATGCTTGGATATTTTTTAAATAATCTGGTTCCGAGGCTCGGAGAGATCAGCAGGCCTGTTTATGTTGCCAGGCGTCACGGACTTAGCAAGAGCAATATGATCGGTACGATTGTTTTGGAAAGGATAATCGATATTATTTCAATGCTTTTCATTTTGCTCTTTACAATCTTCTTCATAATTCGTGATGCTGATTTGATTTTAAGAATTTTCGGAACACAAGACTGGCAGTGGTTCCATTATGCAATTGTTCCTGCTTTTGTTTTATTTATCACAGGTGGAATCCTGTTATTTTACAGGATACTTGTTTTGTTTGAGAAGAAAAATGAATTAAAAAACCCGTATCTGGTAAAAATAATCACAATTACAAGATCTTTTGGTGCGGGAATTGTTTCTGTAAGAAACATTAAACACTGGCCTGGGTTCATTCTATTCACTGCATTCATCTGGCTGAGTTATATTTTAATGACTTATCTGCCGTTTTACATGTTTGATTTAACAGCAGAATATAATTTAACTTTTGCCAGTGCAGTTGTTATCACAGTAATAGCTTCGATCGGTATTACAGTACCAACCCCAGGCGGACTTGGAAGTTATCATTTGTTTGTTCAGCAAGCATTATGGATCATTTACGGCGTGCCTTTGGTTACCGGCCTTGCTTATGCAACGGTTACACATGCTGTGATGATGATACTGATTTTTTCTACAACGCCGGTATCACTCTGGTGGGATAAATTCTACACACTCAGAAATAAAAAATAGCGTTACAACTGATAAAATATACATTCTAAATTTATTTACATAACAAGCTGAATTTCAATAATTTACATTACCTGAAACAGGTTTATCTTACTAAGGTTCAAATTTATACAAATAAGTATCCGGCAATAGTACCCTTTTTATAAATTTCATATCTTCAGATATTCTATATAAATGCGTCAATTTTTATACATGAGTTACAAATACCCCGTAATATTTCTGATATTATCATTACTATCGTTTGTAAATATCTTATCAGCACAGACTACCACAGGAGAACAGGCAGTACAGCAGTCTCTGCTTCCTGAAATCGATCCACAGGATATAGAGATCAGAAGCCAGTTTAGAGCACGATTCCCCGGTCTTATAAGGCAGCCGATTCTTGGCATGAATCCAAGGCCGCGTGTATATCAAATTGATCCGAACAGAATGCCTTTTATTGAGACTTTTGATCAGGTTATGGCGTCTCTTCCTGTTGCCATGTTAAGCCGCCCTGAAGCACCTGAAATTAAATTACTTCCTTATGCAGATTCAAACATCGGTTTTTTAAGAGGTGGTTTTGGTAATTACACAACACCTGAATCTGAACTCTATCTGATGACCAATATTGGAAACAGAAACTGGATTTCTGCTAATGTGGATTTTAATTCCACGAACGGCCATCTTAATAACCAGGAAAGTTCTTTTCGTTTCTTTAATGGTGAAATCAAATACCTTGGCCGTGTAACGGACAAAACACTCCTTGAGACGCGCATAGGATTTTTTAATAATTTCAATCATCTTCCTGCTATTGAATCTTTAGATACAACTACCGGTTTCGAAACAGGAAGAAGTGAATATGACGGTATTACTTTTAGCACAAGAGTGAAGCAAAACCGGAATACTATTGAAGGATGGGAAGCCAATCTGAATGGCTACTTTCACTCGCTGGATATTTTTGGTGATCCTTTATTTTTGACCACAGATGCTGATGAATTTGGAATCCGGGCAGATGGGAAAAGAGTATGGGCCGGAAACCGGCTGAATGAAACATTTTCATTAATGGCAGATCTGCAGTTTGGAAGTGTTGATCAGACAGCAACAGGCGGGTCTGAGTTCTGGAGTGTAACGGGATTTTCGGGAGGATACCAGCGGCTTTTTAATTTCAGAACGAATATCGAAGCGGATATCGGATTTTATCATGTTACTGACGCAGTTGATAATTCGACATTTTATTTTGCGCCAAAACTGGGTATAACGCAAAGACTTTTTAATGGCTTTAAAGTAAGGGGTGAAGTATCAGGTAAACCTGAACATCGAAATCTTATGGATTATAAAAGGGAAAATCGTTTTCTTTCACCTGATACGGAACTTCAGCACAGCTATACACTTGAATTGACAGGCGAAGTAATTATAGAACCGGTTCACGGAACAAAAGTTCGTGGTGGTGTCAGCTATAAAGATATAGATAATCATGCATTTTATACCCGTGAAACAGTAAATACAGATGTAACCGGGTCAATCAACACATTTTATACCCTGAATTATCAGGATGCAACGGATTTTAAAATATTTGCAGGTATTAGCCAGCAATTCATAAATAATGTATTTTGGCTGGATGCTGATGGACACTGGCGGCGGCCAAGATTATCAGGCAATGAAAAAATACCCTTTGAAGAATCATTTACAATTCGCAGTGCCCTGTCTTTTAAACCTGTGCAAAGGCTCTTGTTTGAAGGGTGGGGTGAATTCGTCGGTTCACGTGAAAACCCGGCCGGATCCAATCTGGATTCATTTTTACTAATTGGTACCAGGGTCGAGTTAGCACTTACCAACAGAATTGGTGTGTATGGTAAAATAGTAAATCTGCTGAATCAGGAGTATGAAATTTGGCAGGGATATGAAGAACGGGATTTTCAGGCATTTGCAGGATTCACAATTATATTTTAGTTCTTAAAAATCGAATGGAAAAGATTTTTATAAAAGCGTTTAAGGAAACAATCCGTGAAGAAATAATCAAAAATAACACGGTACAAATTGAAGGATTTGGCCGTTTCGAAAAGGAACATCAAAATCAGCGTCAAAAAAAATTCGAAAACGGTAAAATTGTACTCTTGCCACCATGCGACAAGATAATATTCAGTTCGGAAATAAAGGGAAAGCCATGAAAATAGACAAACAGGAATTAATCGAACTTTTAATAGTAAAAACAGGATTGGATCAAAAATCGATTGAAAAACAACTCGATGAACTTGTAGGAAAAATCAGAGACGCAGCAGATAGGGGCAAGGCACTTGAAGTAAAGGGATTCGGTTTGTTTTATTATTCGGAAGAAGGTGAACTGAAGTTTGATCCGTCTGAAGAATTTAAAACTGAGGTGAACTTTAAATATACCGGGCTGGAACCAATTGAAGTTCAGGAGGGCCGAATTGAAGATGATATAGAAGAAATCCTGAGTGAAGAGGAGCCGGATACCGATATTAGTGAAGAAGTGGAAGATGCTGATATATGGGGATTTGATCATGGTGATCTTGGTGTTGACGATACAGAAACGGATCAGAAGCCGGAAGATCAGGATGAGAGATCAGTAACAGAAGAATCGCCAGAACCTGAAAAAAAGGACGATTTAGATGAAGAAATTTTGAAAAAAGAGCAGGCTGAAGCCAGTAAACAGAAGAAAAAGGATAGTGAAAAAGAAAAAGAAAAACCCGGGAAAAAGACAGAAACAGAAGACAAAGACTCTGAAGATGAAAAAGATGAAAGGTTTGATGAATTGATTGGCGGTGCTTTTAGCGCTATGGAAAAGGAACCTGAAGAAGAGAAGTCTGATCCTGAAGATCCGGTTAAATCGGATAAAGATTTGCAAAGCCCTGTTGCTGATGTAAATAAAACGCTTAATAACGGTGAAAAAAAGGATAAGACTGCTGAAAAAAAAGTATCGAAGAAAGAGCAGGAAGAAGATTTAAAAGTACCTGCGGCCGCATTCAATGAAAAAGAAAAAAAGGCGGAAACGAAAGCCGGATTAAAAATCCCCGAAACGGCAAGAAAAACGGCAGCCACTAAAAAAAGTTATAAAGTGCCGGTGCAGGAAAAGCAGAGTATCCCGATTAATGCAATTATTATTGGGCTCTCTGTTCTTATTGTCATTATTGTGGGATACTTTGTGGTAAGCGATTTGACCTCCCATCAGGCCGCAATTCAGCCATCACCAACCGTGGTTCAGGCACCCGAACCGGTGGTTCCTGACGAAACTCAGGAACAAACCGAAACCGCTGCGGATCCTGAAGATGAAACAGCCGCGGAAACCGTTCAGGAACAAGAGGCTGTTGATTCAGAACCGGCTGCAACAGAAGAACCGTCCGCAGAAGAAGCTGAGCCTCTGTATGGTTTAATGGGTACGGTGAATGAAACGATTAATAACGGTTACACCATCATTGTGCACTCGCTAAGTAATGAAAATAATGCCAGGAATGCGATGGAAGATTTTAAAAATGATGGCTACAGGGCTATGATATTTTCCAGATCAGTTCCGGAGGCCGGAACAGTTTGGCGAGTCGGGCTGGGTCAGTTCGAAACACTTGAAAATGCACAAAATGCCGCAAATGAGTTACCTTCTCCATATAACGAAAATAATTTCATCCACAGAATACAATAAATAATCCTTCTATGTTCAATATACATTTACTCTTTCAAACAGCAGATGATGCTGTTGCAGACACGTTAGCCCAGTTGCTTGCTGAAGAATCATCCATGTCTTTTTATGATATCCTTTCACAAGGAGGTTTGCTGATGATACCTCTGTTTATCCTTTCGGTATTAGCTATTTATGTAATTGCAGAGCGTTGGCGAACTTTAAACAATTCAAAAATAGAAATTAATTCGCTTCTCAATTCTATTGAATCAATGTTAAAATCGGGTGACCAACAGAGGGCCCTTCGATATTGTGATGAATTCGATAAGCCACTTGCAAGAATTTTAAAAGCCGGGATAAGAAGGCTTGGCAGGCCCATCAGGGACATTGAAGATGCTATAGTTAATGCAGGAAAAAAAGAGATTTTCCAGCTCGAAAAACGAATGAACTGGCTGGCAACAATTGCGGGGGTAGCCCCTCTGGTTGGTTTTACAGGAACCGTAACCGGTATGATACGGGCTTTTATGGACATTCAGGCATTACAGGGAAATGTTAATCCAAGTGTTTTGGCCGGTGGTATATGGGAAGCGCTGATTACAACTGCTACCGGTTTGATCGTAGGAATTATTGCATATGGTTTTTATAATTTTTTACAGGGTAAAATCAACCGGCAGATTTTTGAATTTGAAAATGCATCAACCGATTTTATCGATCTATTACAATCTCCAACACCCAAAAAACGCGCTGAGGTAAATGTGTAATGGATTTCAGAAAAGGGAGTAAAAAACTGGAGCCACTGACGATGTTTTCACAATCATCGCTGACGGATATCATTTTGTTGTTATTAATCTTTTTTCTGCTTACGTCTTCATTTGTCACAAATTTCGGTATCAGAATAGATATACCGAGAGCCGAGGCCGGAACAACTACGGATGTTCAGCATATTTCAGTGGCAATCACTCCGGAGGGAAACTTTTTTGTGGATGGAGAACAAACAGCAAGGGCAACGCTGTCTGCCGCAATAAGGCAGGCTTTTCAGCAAAAGCCGCAGGGAACGCTGGTTATTCGTGCGGACAGAAATGCAAAAGTTGAAGATGCCGTAAACGTTATGAATATAGGAAAAGCATTAAATATGCGAATAGTGATGGCTACAGAGCGGGACACCCGCTAAAAATTATGTTAGACCGGTTTTATACATATTTCAATATCGATGAAGAAGACAGGTTCGGTTTTGCCGTTACAGGCGGAATTCATCTTGTTATTTTAATCATTGCGCTTTTATACACCATCGATATGAGTGTGGATAACCGTCCGGCATATATAGAGGTAACCCTGGGTGAATTCAGGAGTGGAACGATTGCCGAGAGAGCCGAAGTTCAGAGAGAAGAGGTTGCCACCAGGCCGGTACCATCAGATAGAGAACCGGACCAACCCGACCCAGAGGTAGTTACACCACAGGAAACTCCGCAGGAAGTTACAGAAGAAGTTACCAAACCGGTTGATCTTGCTGAACAGCTGGAAGAAATTGAAGAGGAAGAAGTTATTGAAACACCTGAAACAGAGAAAATCCAGCCGAAGGAAGAACAGGCCGAAGTAGCTGTTGAAGAAATTGTTGCTCCACCTAAAGTTGAAGAAGCTGAAGAAATAAGAGAGGGTGTTGAAGCAAGTGGTGATGAGCGAGGGGCTACAGGCCAAATGAATGTAGACCAGGGAACCGGCAGAGAAGAAGACAAATCTGCCCCTTATGATTTACGATGGGAAGGCGATCTTGAACGGGATCCTATGATTCAGCCGCTGCCCGAAAATACGGCCGATGTGGAGGCCGTTATAACTGTACGGTTTGAGGTGCATCCCGATGGTTCCATTGGGCGTATCATACCGTTGCGTAAAATGAATCCGGAGCTTGAACGGGAAGTTTTCCGCACACTGCGAGGCTGGCGTTTCTCCCGGCTCCCATCCGGTGTTCCCCAGGAGCCACAATGGGGGACGATTACCTTCCGGTTCGTTTTTGAATAAATGAACGTATGCATTCCTGAATTTTGATTTTACCAGGTCTGTTTCACGCGAAGCACGCAAAGTTGAAAGGCTCGCAAAGAACGCAAATGGAATACTTCAACGTTTTTTACACCCCCGGCACTGCACACGGCCTGTCCCATACGCATTAGTGTCGGGTAAAAACCCCCAAAGTTTCCATTCTGAAATGGCAGTATGTCAGAAAAATGGAAGCAACTCTGAGATAAAACTTTGGGGGTTTACAATTACATGACATTAGTCACCATTTTTTAAACATATTATGATCGTAGCAACTACATCGCTATTTCACGGAACTTGAGCTAAAGGGGACATCACTGCCAAATAAATCAATTATTCTGCTTTACGTGTCCAATTCTGGATTTCAATAAAATCAGAATTCCCATTGCGGTCTATGAACACCAGCCGGTCGGATAATTCAATTCTTTCCGAGACTTCAGCCATAACGGCCGATCTCACGATGATACGGGCTTCAATTACAACACCATTATCTGAATTGCCGGTCAATTCAGCCGGGAATGACTTCCTTTGGCGATAAACCAGATAATCCGGATTTGCCCCCTCCGGCCAGTTTCTGACAAACAGTGAAAGATCAAAACCCTGTTCACGTACATCTGACCTTACAGGTGACACTTCATTATATTCAGTGTAAACCGCTTCAACTATCTGAATATTATGATCCTGGGTGGTTTTAGAAGTCGACATACAGCTAAATGTTAATAGTGAAAAAAATACCAGTATAATATTTATCTTATTCATCTGTTTTTGTCATAGATTGGAAGTATCGAAAGGCGTTCGGTTTATGAATGCCATTTCCCGGACTATCCGGATTCGGATTCGGATTCTTTAGTTTGTTGCATAGAATTAATTATCTGAATTCAAATATTTAAATTATTTATCCGGCGTGTTGTTCCTTTCAAAATATGTATTATCAAATTAACATATTAGATACATTATGAAAAAGCATTTCCATCTTCTTTTTTTTCTTGCGGCGGTTTTAACACTAACAGGCTGTGGTGATTCAAGTTCAACCGGCCCTGATGAAACAATTGAACGTGCATCGGCCGAAAGGCAATTTATCTGGAACGCGATGAATTTCTGGTATTTCTGGCAAAGTAACGTTCCCGAACTTGCCGATAACGGCCAGTTTTTTGAGAATGAACAGGCATTCCAAAATTTTTTAATGAGCTTTTCTGATGAAAGAGCACTGTTTCAAAGCCTTCTATATACACAAGAAGATGATTTTTCTTTTTTCATTGATGATTTTGAAGTCTTCATGCAGTCGCAGCAGGGCATCTCAAAATCATTTGGATTCAGGTTTGGTTTGGTTCAGATTTCTGGTACCAATGATGTATTTGGATATGTACAATTTGTAAATCCTGATTCTCCTGCGGATAATGCAGGCCTCAAACGGGGTGATATCTTTAGAGGTGTAAATGGCGTTCGGCTAAACATAAATAATTTTCAAAGTGCATTGAGTGGCGACAATTACGATTTAATTATGGCCGTAATACAAGATGGGTCAATTGTTGAAACCGGTGAGACCGTTCAGGTACAAGCCGTCACTTTACAGACGGATCCCGTGTTCAGGGCCAGTGTGCTTGAAACAGGTTCTGCCAAAGTTGGTTATCTGAAATACAATTCCTTCCAGCGAAATTCACATGAAAGGCTGAATGATGTCTTTGCAATGTTTGATGCCGAAGGTATTAACGAACTTGTGGTGGATCTGAGATATAACGGGGGTGGCTCGGTGACGACCAGTAACGCTTTAGCCACAATGATATCCGGCCTTGACAATTCATCCGAATTCGCAAGATTTACATTCAATTCAAAACGATCAGATTTAAATGACCCCGTTTTTTTCCTGAACCAGCTGCCTATTTTTAATGATGAGGGACAGCAAACGGGACAAATCCCCATTAATAAGCTTTCCATAAACCGGGTGATTTTCCTGACCGGTTTTGGAACCCCATCTGCCAGTGAAACCTTGA
>JBHJOO010000001.1:0-2097 GCA_050329675.1 Balneolaceae bacterium | reverse complement strand
ATATAATTTATTCGCCGGGGATATACACCGGTAACCTTTATTTAATAAATAAAATAACAGAAAATAAGTGGAAAAAAAGCGATATTTTTTCTGGCGTGGGTCCACAAAATATGTCGGTTGAAACGTTTAATTCCGAAAGTAAATTTCTATCAAATAAAAAATATCCGGCTGTTTTAGATGTCCACTTTGGCCCCGGTGTACATTGGGGCAGGGTTTACAGTATTGATGCTGGTATTTATCAGTTAAATGATGGCCGTATTGTCCATTTTTTCGGAGAGTGGAGAGGCGGGGACACATCGCTTGAAGAGGGCAATCTCCTGGAAATTGACGTTCAGGTGTTTGATGAAAACCTGGAGCTAACCTATCATCAGCATCTGTTTAAGGTGGCAGTGGAATCCAGGCCTAAAATACCCCTTGTGAACTGGAAAGACGATGATGATAATTTTTATCTGCTGGATGTAAAAAACGGAATTCCGTCTGTCCGCCGTTTTCGGCTGGATATTCCCGGATAAGATTAGTAACCAATTAAAAAGAAATGGCATATGATGAATAACACTGTTTTAATAAGCCAACTTAAATTTAATAATGGGAAATAATAATGCGAATGCTTTTCTCTCTTTTGGTCTTGTTTGTACTATCGGCTTGCTCCACGGAAGAAAATTTCGAAATTCCGAAGGAAGTCGCTGTTTTGGAAAATGTTCATATTATTCCTCCCCGGAGTGAGCCTTTAAGCAGAATCAACATAGAAAAATTAGTTGTTTTGGGTGATATTGATGATCACGTTTTCGGGAGGATTACCGGAATTACTGTGGATGAGGACCGGAGAATATATCTTGCAGACGATGACAATAAAACCATTCACGTTTTTGATGAACAGGGAAAACGGATCACGAGTATTGGCAGAGATGGCCGCGGGCCGGGTGAGTTTGGGCAAATCATGCACCTTCGAAACGATAACAGACATCTCTATGCTTCAGACTTGTCACAAATGAGAATTCATATTTTTTCCATCCCGGGATGGCAACATGTAAAAACGATTAACTTGTTTGATGAAAGACCGGATATAGCTGAACTCCGCCGAACACAGCCCGGAAATTATTTTTTACGAAACGATGGCACATTCCTTGTTGCGTTTGCAGAAAATATCAATCCAATGGCGATTAACGATCCGCTTTTTCAATTTTATTACATGGTAAATACAGATGGAAAAATTATCTCAGACAGGATTGTAAGACAAAAAACAGTGGAATTTATCGGAGGAATTGGATCGGGCTTGTTCCCATCACCATTCAGTACAAGGACTCTTGTTGCTGTTTCGACTAATGGTTCAGTATATACAGCCGAATCGGATCGGTTTTTCATAAAAATTCATAACGAGGAAGGCAATTACGAAAAGGCTATCTATTATCCATATTCAAATGCAGCCCTGAACCTGGAGAAACTGTTGCAAAACTATAGCGACCCGGGACGCCGTCAGATGATCCGTAATACGGATGTGCCAAATACCTGGCCGGCTCTTGACCGGTTGATGGCAGACGACCGGGGCAGGATCTGGGCAGCTGCTATTACAGATCATCCGGATGTTCATGAATGGTGGGTTTTGAGCCCGAAGGGAGATTTCCTCAGTCGGTTTACCTGGCCAAGGGAAAAAGCCATTCAAAAAATAAAAGGAGATTATCTCTACACTCTCGAGACAAATGCAGAGACCGGTGAAGAGTTTATTGTGAAATATGAGATTTCATTTTTTTAATAGCGGGAATTATATTGAATCCAATTGAAGTATAATAAATTTTGGATCCATACAATCATGCTAAAAAAATATTCTCGTTTTACAATTCTGTTATTACTTTTCGGCCTCTTGGTGGCTGCCGGAAATATCCAGGCTCAGCTCACACTTATCCAGGAAGACAACTATCGTGAACAGGCTCTCGAAATATTAAAAGAAGTTCCACTGATTGACGGACACAACGATGTACCCTGGCAATACAGGAACCGGGCCGATTACAAGTTTTCCGAAATTGATTTTATGAATACAACGGAACTTGAGCCACCCATGCATACCGATATTCCACGGTTAAAAGAGGGCGGAGTAGGAGC
>JBHJOO010000230.1:0-4688 GCA_050329675.1 Balneolaceae bacterium | reverse complement strand
TTGAATCGTCCACCACAATCCCGGTAACAAAAACAAGTGCAAAAAGAGTGATTCGGTTCAGTGTGTAACCAAACATGTAATAAACGAAGAGAGTGAGTGCAAACGTAATCGGAACGGATAAAAATACAACAAGTCCGCCCCGCCAGCCCATGGCCAGTACTACAACAAATGTGACAGCCAGAACCGCAGCCAGAAGGTGTTCAAGAAGGGATAAAACTTTTTTTGATGCCGTTTCGCCATAATTCCGGGTTACAGTGATCTCGACTTCAGCCGGGATGAGTGTACCCTTCAGCCGGTCTGTTTTATCCAGGATTTGAGATGCAATCGTCATAGCATCTGTTCCGGGCCTTTTTGCTATTGAAAGTGTAACGGCTGGAAAAGCCTGGCCCGGAGAACGGTTCATTTGCACCGCTAATCCTTTTCCCATACCGTACGCTACATAATCTGCCGGATCTTCGGCACCATCCATCACTGAAGCAACAGATTTCAGATAAACCGGCTCGCCATTGCGCACATCCATTACCAGGTTCGACACATCTTCGGCAGACCGTAAAAAATCGCCGGCAATAACCAATATTTCCTCGTCATTTTTTTTTATTGATCCCGGATTCAGCTGAATATTTGCCGATTCAATTTTTTGGGAAATCCAAAACGGATCTAACCGATAGGCTGCCATCTTTTCTTTGTCGAGTTCAACCCGAATCTGCCGCGACCGGCCTCCATGTATTTTTGTCTGGGCTACGTCTTCAATTTGTCTGATTTCAAGTTCATATTCCCTGGCCAGCCTGCGCAGCTCAAAATCATCATACTGTTCACTCCACAGTGTGAGCGTCATTATGGGGACATCATCAATAGACCTGGTTTTAACCAGCGGCATTGTGGCGCCATCAGGCATCTGGTCCATATGCTTCATAATCTCGTTATAGAGACGAACCAGGCTGCGTTCCACATCCTCTCCAACATAGAACCGGGCTGATACCATTGCCCTGCCTGGCATTGATGTGGAATAGACGTACTCAATCCCGGCTATATTGGCAATGATTTTCTCAAGCGGGATTGAGATTCTCTTCTCTACCTCTTCAGGGCTCGCCCCCGGATAGCCGACAAAAATATCAGCCATAGGCACATCAATTTGCGGCTCCTCCTCTCTTGGTGTCAATAAAGTGCCATATATACCAACGGCTATAAAAGCTGCCATTAAAAGCGGCGTTAGCCGGGAGTTAATAAAAGGCCTGGCTATTCTGCCAGCGATTCCGTTTTCCATTTCAACCTGATATCTGTTGGATTTATATATTTAACTTTGTGTCCACTCAAATGTAGCAGGTTCACAGATAACAATTGACTCAACACTACCTACTACCTACTACCTACTACCTACTGTCTACTGCCTACTACCTACTGTCTACTGCCTACTGCCTACTGCCTACTGTCTACCCCGACAGAGTTATTCACCAGCTCTTGGTTAAATTTCTCACTGTCGGGATTTTGCTCTGCTCAACTGCCTATTACTGATTACCGCTTACAAAGAATCCTTCCTTCAGTGGCGTACCGCCGGGAATAATATATCTTTCACCTGCCCTGATCCCCGATAGAATCTCAGTCAGACCATTTTTCTCTTTTCCCGTTCTCACCCATCTTAATAATATTTGATCCTTCTCACTGAGTGTATAAAGCCCCGTTAGCTGTCCATTCCGAAGAATTGAATCGCTTTTTACCGCTATAACCGGATCAGAATCATATTGCAGCTTAACAGTAGCAAACTGGCCGGAATTCAGTTTTTCTGATAACTTCTGATCCGGCAGAATGAACTCGACATCAAATTGTCTGCTCGCAGCAGACCCGTTTCTGTTCACTGCTATTACATAAACTTCCGCGTTTTCAATATCTGCAGACGAAATAGAAACGATGGCTTTATCTCCAGCGTTGAACCTGCCAATATCCTGTTCAGGTACTGTAATACGTATTTTGAATTTACCTTTCTCATTGAGTTGAAGCAGAGGCTGGCCCGGATTCGCCATATCCCCTACTTCAGCCATCTTTGCTGCGATTGTGGATGGAAACGGTGCCCTTAGCTCCGTATAACCAATCAGTTCTTCCACTTCTTTTAAACTTCCATTCAGAGCTGCTACGCGCGATTCAGCCATGGAAAGCTCTGTCTTCATATCATCAAACTCCTTTTGTGTGGCGCTCTTCTGGTTATAAAGTGCTTCTATTCTGTCAAAATTGATTTTAGTGTTTTGTAGTGCTGCTGTCGATTCTTCCATATTGGCAAGAATTCTATCTTTTTGCCCCGCTAATTGTTCATTTCGAATGCGTAATAATAGATCATCTTTCTGAACCGAATCGCCGATTTTCAAATCCATTTCGACAATTTCGCCCATAATCTTCGTACTGATACCCGTACTTCTGAAACTGATTACCGAACCTGAATAAGGAATTGATTGTTCAAATGAGACGAGCTCTGCAACTTCGATCTGAACAGATACCTGCTGCTTTGGTGTCTCCTTGGGATCCTCTGAACCACAGGCTTGTGCAATGATCATAAACAGAATTATCGCCAATACCGGCAGAATACCGGGTGTTTGATTTATTTTTTTAAACATAATTTTTACTCTGTTATCCATTCGTTTTCATAAATCATTTCAAGCACTGCCATACTTTCGTATAGGTTATATAGTGCATGCAGCCGCTGCAGCCGGCTTCTCAATAGCCCGGCTTTTGCAGTAAGCAGGTCGGATGTTTTTTCCAGACCCTGCTCGTATCGATCGGATCTGATTCTGAAATCTTCTCCGGTTTGTTCAATCGAAATATTGGCAAGCTGAAGCTGTTTTTGTGCCTGCTGTAACATTCTTTCCGCTTTTCTGATTTCAAGCTTTTGCTCCTCCCTTTTTTGTACAAGGGCAGTATTCACCCTGTTCAATTCTGCTTTCGACTGCATCACTTTACCTGCTTTCTCAAAACCACTGAACAGGTTCCATCGAAGGGTTGCCCCGATTGTAAAATTATCACCCTGGTTTCCCAGCAAAACATCGTCATTCATTTCGTAGGCACCAAAGGCATTAATACTCGGCAGAAAACTGAATCTGCCCGATTGCAGCTGTTTCTCAGCTGCTGTTTTTTGAAATTCAAGTGCACGAATCACTGAATTACCTGTAAAAACACCGTTTCTTACTTCTCTGAGCGTTGCATCAGCAGGCTCGCTAAGGGAGTCGGAAGGCAGAATGCGCAGATTGTCCTGAATCCCGAGCAGAAAATTCAGATTGTCCTGCAGGGTTTCAATATTGTCTTCTGCGGCCAGCAGATCACTTTCAATTTCAATAACGCGTACCTCTGAAGATAAATAATCGGCGCGGCTGATCAGTCCCTGTTCAAAAAAGTTTTCCGTATTCCTCCTGATTTCCCGGGCAGCTTCAAGAGCTGTTTCCAGTACATTCACCTGTTCGATCGACACAATTAACCTGTAATACGATTGTTTTACCTGGAAACGGATCCTCTGCCTGGTCGCCCCGGTCATCTCACCGGCCGCCCTGTACCTGCTTTTTATGGAGGATCTCTGCATCATCTTATCCGGATTAAACAGCGGCTGGCGCACTTCAAATTTTGTACTGAAGTGATCGATTCTGTCGGGGTTATTTAGGATATCCGTATTAAAATCCGCTTCAGTAAAGGCTTCCTGTTTTAATTTAAAACCAAATGCATTGACGGGATCGGTTGTAGTTATACCCGACACTTCTGCCGAAAGTCCGGGCAGGAACACGGCGTTTGTCTGCCGGAATTGCGCCCTTGCTGACTCCTCCTCGAAAGAAGAAATCTGAATCCTGTAATTATTTTCCTCAGCAAGTTCAAGCAGGTCGGTAAGCGATGCCTCCATGATCTGCTCCGCTTGCTGTGCAGCCGAAACACCCGGCAGAGAAATAAACAATACCAGGAAAGCCATCAAAATCAAGGCAAGTGTTCTGTCTGCTTTAGGGATTCCCGGCTTTTTAAAAAATAAGTTCGCCATATTTTTTTGTGTGAATACACATGGTTGTCACGTTGTTTTCAAATCTGTTGGTGAGAGGGATGATTCCCGACACACCCCTCATTTATCCCGGCCGCCCCTTGGGCACCGGGATTGCATATTTCCCCTCTCGAGAGGGGACATCCCGACAAACTCTTGTCGGGAAGGGGTGTGTTCGCGTTTCGACTCACAAACTCCCAATCGCTTTTTCCAGGCCGGATCGCACTTTTTCAGCAACCTCACCCAGTTCCCTGTTTTCAACTGCTTGCATGGAAGCTACCGGGTCAATTGCTGATACTTCCACTTCACCGTTTTCATGTTCTTCCACAATCACGTTGCACGGCAGCATCAACCCGATTTTATCTTCTTTATTCAGAGCCTGATAGGCATAGCCCGGATTGCATGCACCCAAAATGGTATATTTTTTAAAATCGGCATCTATCTTCTCTTTTAAGGTTTTTTTGATGTCAATCGTGGATAGTACACCAAAGCCTTCCTCCTTTAATGCTGCTGTTGTTTTTTCAATTGCCTCGTCAAATGGCTCATTGACTTTCTTACTGAAATGGTATTTCATAATGATCAGGATTAATTCGCATTTTCTTAAAGATATCCATTTTGATCATACTTGTCAATACATGTATTTATATCAAGGAATCAGTAAGCAGTAGGCAGTAGGCTGTAGGCTGGT
>JBHJOO010000315.1:0-9641 GCA_050329675.1 Balneolaceae bacterium | reverse complement strand
TGATGACCCTGAAGGCTCTAAAATTCTCTTTGCCAGGATCATAACTGCATCAGATGACCAAACGGTAACAGCAGATATTTCCGGATTTTCCGTTGAAAGACCTATTACAGACGAATCTTTTTTCCAGACATCTCTTGATTGGGGAAGTACATTAACAAGATCGGATATCGTGCAATCCGGTCCGGAATCTGTCGCTGTATTTAATACTCTCGAAAACTTTATAGCTTTTGATATTGAGTTAAATGAGACGAATCTTGGAAGTAAGAGCCTGGCAAATGTGGAATTGATTTTATTTGAAAACAGAAGTTTGCTTCAACAATCATTACCGGTTAACCATACTCGCCCTTCAATAGAAAGTATGAGAATTCATATCCTGAATAGTGAAACGGATCTGGCCGAACAAATATTTACAACAGCACCCGATTTCGTTGCTTTTCGTGATTCCATTGATCATTCATTTCGGTTTCCCATTACAAATTTTGCGAATGATTCCTTATTTGACACAGCGGATGAAGGTAAATTCTTTTTAACAATCCAAACAACAAACGGTATATTTTTTTCTACTGTGATTTATAATGCCAGTGCAGTGGAAAACCGCAGGCCACGAATAAATGTAACATCCGTAAGTACTAATAATTAAACAATATTGATGAAGGTTTTTATTTTTATTTTTGTACTGTTGTTACCCATTTCAGTTTTTTCACAAAGAACTGCTTTTGATGAAGCGGTTGGCGGTACGACATACTCCAGAATCGGAATTGGTTTTCCTTTAGATATTGCTTCTCCGAATGCGGACGGAATGGGTTTATCGGGAGTGTCAGTATTTGATCCATTTATGGCGAGTTTATCCAATCCGGCACATTGGGGTAAAAGCAATTTTACACAAGGCTCTGTTGCATTAGGCCTGCAATCATTCTATGCAGAAGATAATTTTGATTCTGAAAGGTCAACAGCTTTTGACTTTGAAAATTTTCAGTTTGTTTTTCCCATTGTAAAGCAAAAATTGGGGGCATCAATTTCATTTACACCTTTGACAAGATCAAGATTTAATCTGGACGGTGTATCTGAATTGCAAATTGAACCCGGAAGAGATCCGATTACTTTTAACACGAATAACAGGGGAACAGGTGGTGTTAACAGAGCTGAAGCAGGACTTGGTTATACCATAAATGACAATTTATCTGTTGGCTATGCTGCATCTGTTTACTTTACCAACATGGAAAACGATGTAAGAACAACATTTTCTTCTGCGAGATTTTCACCGGTAGAGTTTACTGAAGCCATCACCGGTACCGGCTTTGGAAACAGATTTGGTATTTTTTCCAGGTTCCAGCAGTTATTTTCTGATCGTGACTGGATTTCACTCGGTGCAACAATTAATTTACCTGTAAGTTATTCTGCCAATCGCCAGGTTGAATCTTTTGTATGTATTGATGGTATTATAAATGTTGATGGCAGATGTATCAATGGCACTGATACTCTCGTAGATATTTTAGATGAAAATCAAATAAGGCGGGCCGATATTAAATTTCCATTAGAAATTAATGCTGGTCTTACGTATAATTCAAGTGCACGTTTCAACGTTTCCAGTGAAGTTATCTACCAAAACTGGAAAGAGGCTGAATTTGGTTTCCGGCCTGGTGAGGAACAATATTTTGTTGATCGTCTTAAATTAGGTATTGGTGCACAGTTTCACCCGTATATATCGAATCAAAACAGAGGTTTTTTTTCGAACTTCCGATATAGTGCGGGGGTAAGTTATGATTCCGGACATTTGAGAATTGATGGAAATGATATCGACACGATTATGTTTAATGCCGGTTTGGGAATTATAACGAGAGGTGATGCATCAACTGTTGATATTAACTTTAATTTTGGATTCAGGGGTACTGAATCGGATAACCTTATTAGAGAACAAATTTGGGGTATAAAACTATCACTTAACCTTGCAGAGATAATGTTTTTACAACCAAGATTTCAATAGTATAATATTATTAAATAAAATGAGTTTTTAAATAGCGAGAATAACAAACGAATACTATCATGAAAAAACTAATATTAGCTATAGGATTATTGGTGGTTGTTTCATCAACCGCTCAAAGCCAATCTGAACCACCCTATGGAATGAGCCAAATGGCCGCCTATTCTATTTTTTATGAAAATTATCGTGGGGGTAACTATGATATGGCATTACAGTTCGGGAGATGGATGCTTGAAGCCAAACCAAAGGAATTGAGTGGCATGAGCCGTTTTTCACTTGAAACTCAATTCGACAGGATGATCAAAGTCTATACAGAAATTGCAAGGCAGCAAGATGATCCAGGAATGAGAGCTGCTTATATTGATACAGCAGAAGCTATCTTTGATGAAGTTTTTGAGACATTTGATGAAAATGAAATAGATTATCTGGACTGGCACCTAAGAAAAGGAGTTTTCTATCAAACCAATAGTGATCTTATTGATAACGGGCTGGAAAAAGCCTTTCAGCAATACGAAATTGTGTATGAAGCCAATCCTGAAAAATTTACAGGAATAGGCGACGGGTACTATGCACAAATTCTTCTCAGTTACTATGTTAGCAGTGGGGAAAAAGAACAGGCTCTTCAAATGATTGATACAATTGAACCGTATTCAGGCGAACAGCTCAAAGGTGTAATAGAAGATGCAAGAGATAAGCTGTTTGATACCCCTGAAGAAAGAATCGATTTTCTGATTTCACAACTTAAAAATGACCCTGAAAATGTTGAAATCATAACAGAACTTGCTGACTTATATGATCGCACCGGCAACAGGACAAAGGCAATTGAAATGGCTGAGAAACTCTATAACATTAACCCGAATTTTGCCAATACAAGAAAACTTGCTGATATAGCCAAGAATGATGCAAAATATGTGCGGGCAATACAACTATTGAAAGAAGCACTTGAAAAGGCCCCTGATAATAATACTAAAAAACGTATTGCACTTGAAATAGCAGAAACATATCAAAATACGGACGATTTAAGGAATGCCAGGAGATTTGCACGGCAGGCAAGTCAAATAGATCCGAACTGGGGTGAGCCGTATATGCGAATGGCTTCAATTTATGCTGCGGCTGTTTCACATTGCACCAGGGGTAAAAAGATTGAGCGTGACGACAGAACAGTCTATTGGCTTGTGCTTGATTACCTTGATAAAGCAAGAAGTGTTGATTCATCACTGGCTTCAAGAGTAAATCAGCAGTATCAATCCTTCCAAAATGTAATGCCGCAAGCGGAAGATAAATTTTTCAGAGACTGGCAAACAGGAGATACATTTAAAATCGAAGGCAGTATAGGCGAGTGCTACAGCTGGATAAATGAAACAACGAAAGTCCGGTAATTTCCATTATCGCTGTACCTTTCTTATATTACAAATTCAGGATGCGGTTTACGGATCGCATCCGCTTTTCTTTCGAATTCCCATTCTCTTACTTAATGCAATTACTATTTCTGATAAAAAATCAGAAAAAACGAATTAAAAACAATTTCAATTAAATTATTGCTGAATGGCACAATCGCGCAAAAACAAAGGGCAAAAAAGACAAAAAAAATCCAAGAGTCAGGGCAAACGGGGAAATGTTTTTACTCCTAAATTTATAAAAAATCAAAATGTACGTATTGCCGGTCGCTACAATGGAGTACTTGAAATAAGTCAAAATGGTTACGGATTCATTCGTAAGCTTGATTTTGAATTCAGTTACAGCCAAAATGATCCATTTTTATTTCCGGATGAAGTAAAACATCATGATTTAAGATCGGGATTAATTTTGGAAGGTGAATTTGAAGAAGATCAAAAAGGCAGCAGACATGTTCATTCTATCTTTCAGATAAATGGCAAGCCGGCTGTGGAGTGGCAAAAGACAAACAGATTTGAGCTTCAGACTCCCATTATGCCAACGGAATTTATAAAATTAGGTTTAAAACCTGAAGATGTTGAGCTGCGGGTAATAGATCTTGTTGCACCAATCGGACGAGGCCAAAGAGCCTTAATTGTATCTCCGCCAAGGACCGGTAAAACGGTATTGCTCAAAAAAATAGCCCAAAGCCTGACTGAAAATTATCCGGATATACACACCGGCATACTTCTTGTTGATGAACGGCCGGAGGAAGTAACCGATTTTTTGAGAACAACCAATGCAGAAGTGTTTGCTTCTTCAAATGATAAACCTACAGAAAGCCATGTCCGTATTTCGGAATTAGCACTTGGCTATGTAAAAAGAAAGGCTGAATGCGGCGAGGACGCTGTTCTGCTTATTGATTCTTTAACCAGGCTGGGAAGAGCCTACAATGCTGCGCAGACAGGTAGCGGACGTACGCTCTCAGGAGGGCTTGATATCAGGGCGTTGGAAATTCCCAAAAAGATTTTTGGATCAGCCCGGAAAATTGAAAATGGCGGTTCTTTAACGATTATTTCTACCTGCCTGATAGAAACCAATTCGCGAATGGACGATCTTATATTTGAGGAATTTAAAGGAACGGGAAATATGGAACTTGTTCTGGACAGGGAAATTGCCAATGACAGAATATTCCCGGCTATAAATATTGCTTCATCAGGTACCAGAAATGATGAGAAATTTATTTCCGAATCTTTGGAAGAAAGAAATATGGTTCGAAGGTTTTTGTTAAAAAAACCCCCAAAAGAATCAATGCAAATGCTTCTTAAAGTTATTAAACAAACCGGTAGTAATGAGGAGCTGTTTGCACAAATCGCAGCAACTACAGCCTGATTCAGAACATTAGTACACCGGAAGTGAATTATCAATCTCTTTTGCCCAGGCATTGATCCCGCCTTTAAGGTTTTTCACATCGGAAAATCCATGCCCGCTTAATAATTCACACGCTTTGGCACTGCGGTTTCCGCTGCGGCACATCACCACAATTTCAATATTTTTCTTATCTTCCAATTCCTCGATTCTGTCAGGCAACTGATCAATAGGCAGTAGCTCTCCATTAATATTCGAGATATTATATTCAAACGGTTCTCTGACATCTAACAGAAAAAAAGAGTCGCCGTTATCCATTTTTTCTTTTAATTCCTGTACTGTACTTTCATTCATACTTTTAGTCCTGTTGATATCTGTCTAATTTAAATTGTTTGCCAAGATACAATTTTTTGGCTTCTTCATCTTCTGCAAGCGCCTTGGCCGTGCCCTCTTTTAATATTCTTCCATCAAACATCAGGTAAGCACGGTCTGTAATTGCCAATGTTTCATGAACATTATGATCGGTTATAAAAATACCGATATTTCTATATTTCAGTTTCGAAACTATTTCCTGAATATCTTCAACAGCAATAGGGTCGACACCTGCAAATGGTTCATCAAGCAGAATAAATTTGGGATCCGTAACCAGGGCTCTGGCAATCTCTGTCCTTCGGCGTTCACCACCCGATAAACTATAACCTTTGTTATTCACACATTTTTCCAGCCCAAATTCATCAATTAGTGAATCCACCCGATTTCTGATCTCCTTTTTAGAAAAGGGAAAAAACTCCAGTACAGTTTCAAGGTTTTCTCTTACTGTCAGATTCCTGAAAACACTTGCCTCCTGGGACAGATAGCCGATACCCATTCGTGCTCTCTGATACATTGGCTTACGTGTAATATCTTTATCATCAAGATATATTTTACCAGAATTGGGCCTTACCAGGCCTACAAACATATAGAAAGTGGTTGTTTTACCTGCACCATTAGGTCCCAGCAAGCCAACAATTTCACCTTGCTCCACATTAATAGAAACCTGATCGACTACTGTTCTTTTCTTGTACTTTTTCACAAGATTTTGGCAGTAGAGACAAATTTTTTTCGAACCTGATGATTCATTCATAAATAATAAATGTAATTATAAAAGGATCTCATGTTTTCTTTAAAAGTTTCATTCCATTATTTTAATTTTGAATGAGTCAGGCGATTTGAAGGGTTTCAAAAATTGTCTTGAAGAACCGCTTGCCATCCTCTTTTCCAAGTATTTTTTCCATTGCCCTTTCAGGATGGGGCATCATTCCAAGTATATTTTTTTGATCATTACAGATGCCGGCTATGGCATCAATAGATCCGTTAAAATTGGATTCTTCCGATAATTCTCCGTTTGCATTACAATACCGGAATATAACCTGATCATTATCTTTCAACTTCTCTAACCCATCCTTGTCGATGAAATAGTTTCCTTCGCCATGTGATACAGGCAAATGTAAAACCTCTCCAACGGATAATCCTTTTGAAAAAAAAGAAGAGTTGCTTTCTGTTCTTATATAAACATCCTTACAAACAAACCGAAGTTTTTCATTGTGCATCATAGCACCGGGTAACAGATGGGATTCAAGCAGAATCTGAAAGCCATTACAAATACCGAGCAGCGGCCTTCCTTCATTTGCGTATGTGATAACTTCACGCATAATGGGTGAAAATCTTGCAATTGCACCGGAACGCAGATAATCACCATATGAAAATCCGCCGGGTATAATAAGCAAATCGATACCTGATAAATCTGTATCGTTATGCCATAAAAACTTTGTTTCCACACCCATTACATGCTTCATGGCATGATAGGCATCATGATCACAATTCGATCCCGGAAAAACGACGACTCCGATTTTTTCTTTCACGTATTATTATCCTTTAATTTCTGTAATTAATTGAATTTCCTGAAGAACACTATTTATTTTTAAGCATTCTTCAAATGTTCCTTCGTAAACAGTTGCTTTCCCCTCGTTATGAACTTTCCAGGTCAGGTCTTCCGCTTCCGGAACCGTACAACCCAGGGCTTTGATTAACTGATTAATCACTTCATCAAATGTATGAATCTCATCATCATACAGAATAAGCCTCCAGGGAGTTTGTTCCTTTTCCTCTTCTTTTTCCAGTTCGAGAATATCAACCGAGGGAGCTTCTTTTTTTTCAACAGAACAAACGATATTCCGAGTGTTCATTTACTATTGTTTTTTTGAATTTCAATCTTGTAATCTTCCATTACTTCATTTGCAAGAAGTTTTGCGCAGGCTTTATCGGCAAGTTCTTTAGCCTCCTTTTCATCTTTTGCATTGATATCGAGTTCAATCAATTTACCGATGCGAACATTATCAATTTTATTCAGACCGAGATTATGGAGGGCATGAAAAGCCGCTTTACCCTTTGGATCCAAAATTGATTTTCGCAGTGTAACATTTACTTTCGCTTTATACATATCATTCTTTGAAGTTGGTTATTTTGCAACGTTAAAAGTTAACCTTTCTGATGCTTAGCTGCTAACTTCTGATTTATGAACTCAGCCATTTCCTTAATTGTTTTTTCATCTGCTTTTATCCAGTGTATAAATGACCATTTGCGAAACCAGGTGAGTTGTCTTTTTGCATATCTTCGGGTTTGGGTTTTGATATCGGCCACCATCTGTTCTTTCACAATTTTATTTTCCAGGTACTGAATTACCTGCCGGTATCCGACCGTCTGAAGTGCCTGTGCATCTTTAGAAATTCCTTTATTTAATATCTTTTGGGTTTCTTCTATCAATCCATTGGCAATCATCGCATCGACACGCTCATTAATCCGCTGATAAAGCACTGCCCGCGGATAATGTAATCCAAACACAAGCATATCATCCGGAGGTTTTACAGGATTTCCGGAATGGAAACTGCTGAATGGTTTACCTGTTTGCAGAAAAACATCAAGAGCCCGGATCACTCTTTGCCTGTTAAATCCATCCATTTGTGCTGCATATACCGGATCTTCTTTTTTCAGTTCATTTAACAGATATACAGGCCCTTTTGTTTCAAGACGTTTTTCAAGCATTTTCAAATTTTCTTTATCAGCCGGGGGCAGGTTATCAAAAGGTTGAATTACCGATTTCAAATGGAGTGTGCTTCCACCTGCAAATATTATCTTTTTATTTTTTGAGAGAATGATTTTTTCCCACTGGGTTACGCGTTTCTTAAATTTCGCGGCAGAATCTTTTTCGTCTGGTTCAAGAATTGAAATATTGTAATGCCGGATTTTTTCCAGCTGTTCTTCGGATGGTTTGGCCGTTCCAATGTCAAGATATTTATAACACTGTCTTGAATCAACGGATATGATATCCCCGTTACAAAGGGCTGCCAGCTCCACTGCCAGTTCTGATTTGCCCGAAGCTGTAGGCCCGAGAAGTACAATCTTTTTAATCATTCATCCTGGTTACAGAGTTAGACGCAGAGAAATTCTGTGTGTCAAACCTAATACTTCTGATGAACCGCTAAAATTCGTAAATCCATAATCTATAAAGATCTTATGAAATTGGAATCCGGTTCCGAGTGTTGGTGAAAGAAACAGATTGTTATCCGGATCTGTGGTAAAATCAGTGAGGCCAAAACGCAAACTTACTCTCTCTTTGTAAGTGCCCTCAATACCAAAATGCGGCTCATAACTTATTTTACCAGTATTGAGAAAAAATGCTCTTCTGTTTTCAAACCGGATGTCGACGTCTGCAGCCGTAGTTAAAACAACATCGCCAAAATTAAAAAAGCGTCCGGCTCCAAGGCGAACAGTTGGCAACACCCGTTCATTTTGGCCGCTTGGAATTTCATCCTGAAATGTCTCTTCAAAGTCGCCGAATGCACTTTCATTAACAGTCCAGAATTTCATCATGGTGGTGACATCAATAGCATTTAAGGCTACAAACGTTTTTCCAATTTTGTATCGGGCTGCAATATCGAGGCTGTAGCCCCATGCATCAGCAAAGGGCCCTATACTGTGATTTACAACTTTAGCAGAAGCACCCCATGATAATCTCTCATTAATCCTTTTTGCATAGGTTAGAAAAAAAGCCAGATCCGCAACGCTGAATTCCTCAAAAAATGCTTCGGCATTTTCTCGTGGCAGATTCCTTTCTTTATCAAAAGCATTCAGAGTATTTTTAATATTATCTACGCCCTGCCTGAAAAAACTGATTGCCAGAACGGCATCGCCGGTGCGAAGAGGCAAAGCAACTGCACCATAATCGTAACTTACAACACCCGCAAATCTTTCGGAATGCATGTAGGCGATATCAATACTCTCTACATCTGCAAGGCCGGCCGGATTCCAATAAGCCGCTGTTACATCAGCCGCAATGGCAGAATATGCACTGCCCATCCCCAAAGCCCTGGCACCGGCTCCAACGGATAAAAAATCCCCGCCAAATTTTGCGTTTACAAAATTCTGAGAATAAGCAGGAACAGCAATTAAAGAGATAAGTACAATGAATAAGAATTTATACTTCACAAAAAAACTGTTTAATTGAATGCAGAATATAGCATTTATCAACCTGAATTGTATCACAAATACGGGTATGAAGAAGGATTTTTAAAATCTGACAATAGTTGCAGTACGTTTCAGTATTTATTAGTATAGAATCATCCAATTTCTCTTTATTTTATAGAGTAAAATATTCAAATAATGCAATTAATTAAACCGGCTTATGAAATTTAGTGTATCCAGTAATGAACTGAACCAGGGGCTCTCTACAGTAATCGGTGCGGTTCCTGCAAAAGCGACATTGCCAATTCTCGAAACTGTTCTGTTCGAAAGTGAAGGCGGACGGTTAAAACTGACTTCTACAGACCTTGAAATATCAATTATAGAATATGTTCAGGCAGATATTGAGGATGATGGAGCT
>JBHJOO010000312.1:0-3740 GCA_050329675.1 Balneolaceae bacterium | reverse complement strand
TTGCGTGATATTTTGTAGTGTTCCACCAGGTTTTCAGCCGTCTGGCCCATGTCATGCGTACCGTACAACTCTTCCATCTTCGGATTCACAAACCGCCACCCGAAGCTCGAGTCGTGCATCTCGGAATCATTCCCGAAGGGTTTGGAAGCTTTGGAGATAACCCATGGGCCTCTTGTCATGTGTTCCACGCCGCCCGTGATAAAAAGCTCACCGTCGCCAACGGCGATTGCCCGTCGTGCCTGTATCGCTGCCGACATACTGGAGGCACACAACCGGTTTACCGTCTCCCCGGGAACCGTGAAAGGCAGGCCGGCCAGCAAAAGAGCCATTCGGGCAACATTCCGGTTATCTTCACCGGCCTGATTTGCACATCCGAAAATCACATCATCTATATGCTCGGGATTGATGTTTTTATTCCGGTTCATAAGTTCTATTATAACCTTTGCGGCAAGATCATCCGTTCGCACAGGTGAAAGCGAGCCTCTGAAATTGCCGATGGGTGTACGGATGGCGTCGAGGATGAAGGCGGTTTTTTGAAGTTGCGGGTTGTGAGTCATGAGTTCTGAGTCTTCAGTATTGAATATTGAGTTGATTGCTTTTTGAAATCCCGACTGCGATAATATTGAACAAGGGCATGTGAAGGAGTCTGTCGGGGTCTTCAGTTGTTGATGCCTGAATGTGGTTGACGTTTTTAATTAAAAGTGTATTGTCTTGTTTAAATTTTGTTCATATATGCAAGGTTTCCCGGGTGGAATAAATCTAATACATATCAAACCAGCCTATAATAAATCCCACCTTACGAATCAGGTTACTGGGACGTGCCACAATTCCATGGCTGCCTCCGGGTATGCGAACCAGTGATGCATCAATATCCTGCAATTTTAGAGCCTGATAATATTGCTAGGATTCGCTCATGGGTGTCCGGTAATCTTCTTCTCCTGTAAGAAGCATCGTTGGAGTGGTTACATTGCCAACCAGTGAAATAGGAGAAAATTTGAGATACTGTTCCGGATTTTCCCACGGCATTTCCTTAAACCAGTACTTTGTGAAAAATGGATAGGCATCCGAAGTTAATGCAAAACTGTACCAGTTAATAACCGGTTTGGAAACAACTGCCGCCGCGAAACGATCGGTTTTGCCAATTGCCCACGATGATAAAACACCGCCGCCGCTTCCGCCGGTTATGTAGAGACGGTTTTCATCAATGTATCCCTGTTCCAGCATGTAATCAATACCACTCATAAGGTCATCATGGTCTTCGCTGGGGTAATTGTGATTGATATATGCCGCAAATTCGGTTCCATAACTGGTACTGCCACGCGGATTTGTATAAAGCACTACATAGCCCTGTGAAGCCATTAACTGAAGCTCAGGGGTAAACTGGGGGCCATAACTCGCGTACGGGCCACCATGAATTTCAAGAATTAACGGGTATTTCTTATTCGAATCGAAATCGGGGGGAGTGATTATCCAGCCGTGAATATCCCATCCATCAAAAGAAGATGTGTACCAGATTTCTTCGACATTACCTGTTTTTATTTTTTTGAAGAAATTTTCATTGAGATTTGTGATCTGTGTAATTGCACGCCGTGTGGGAAAATGCCCTGCAGACAGATCGGCGGGCTGCAGGGCAGTGCCTGATGTAAATACAAATCTGCCATTTTTGGCTATGCTGTATGATCCGCCGGTATAGGGCCTTCCTATGGTTGTACTGCTCAGCCCGGCAACTACATCTACAACATCCGCATTGAGACGGATGTTGCCAACTTTTTCAATGCCTTTATCCGTGTATTGAAAAAAGAGGCTTCGGTTGTCATCAGCCCAATGCACGGATCCTATATCATAATCAAAATCCGAAGAAATTTCTCTTTTATTGGAACCATCCCGGTTTATCAGAAACAAGCCTGTGCGCTGGTAACCGACAAATTGATCTTCAAATCCGGTGTAAGCAATAATTCGGCCATCGGGAGATACACGGGGATTATTGTGCGGCCCGCGGCCATCGGTAAGTTTGCTCAGTTCACCGCTTTCGATATCCAGTTCAAAGAGATGGGAGTTGATTGGGTCCAGGTCAGGATTATCGGATCTGTTGGCAGATAATACGATAGATTTACTATCCGGTGCCCAGCTGTAGGATGTGTGATCGTATTCGCCTGAAGTGAGCTGCCGTGCTGCGCCGCCCTCAGCTGAAACCAAAAAGATATGTGTATGTCCCGGATCAAGAAAACCGGTGCCATCGGCTCGATAGCGCACACGGTCAATCACTTTAGCCGGGGCAGCCCACTCGGCACCATCAGGCGGCGAGGGGATTTTTGCAATAACGGGTTTTTCAGCCGGGACTCTCATTGTAAATGCAATCCATATGCCATTTGGTGACCAGCTCAGGCTTGACGGGCTTTTTGTGACATTGGTTACCGATGCTTCTGCTCCTGTATCCATCCATCTGACAAAAATCTGATTGGATCCTTCTTCAGATGATGTGTAGGCAAGACGTTTGCTGTCGGGCGACCATGCCAGGTTGCCAATACTGTTTAATCCGGAGGTAATTGGCTGATGATCTTCACCATTGAATGATATTTGCCAAAGATTGGTGTATCTCCGGTCCTTCATTACATCAAACTGATGTCTGAGATAAACAATTGTAGTTCCGTCAGGGGATATTTCCGGTGATCCTGCAATTTGGAGATCAAAGATATCCATGTATGAAAAATGATTCTGCTGTGCCTGAATTGGCATCATACTGAAAAGAAGCAGGAATAGAGGGATTAAATACCAGATTTTTCGATGCATAATTAAAAATGTTTATAGATATTGAGATTTAAAGTGGTATATAGTTTAAGCAAAGGAAGTTAATTTTCAGAATTCAGTTTTGAGAAATTGTATTCTTTAACAATATTCCCCTGCAAAAAATAACACCGGATAGTTTATTCAGAAGACATGATTTATATACTCATGGGCGTATCGGGTTCAGGTAAAACCACAATCGGGAAAAAGCTTGCCGGGAAGTTACAATTACCATTTTATGATGCAGATGATTTTCATCCGAAATCGAATATCAAAAAAATGGAATCCGCAATCCCTTTAGATGATCGCGACCGGAAACCATGGCTGGAACTTCTTGCGGAAAAGATGCTAACATGGGAAAATAATGGAGGTGCTGTACTTGCTTGTTCGGCATTGAAAGAATCATACCGTAAATTACTTGATCAAAACCCAGAAGTACATGTAAGATTTATTTATTTGAAAGGATCGAAGGAATTAATTGCAGACAGAATCAGAAATAGGGACAGTCACTTCATGCCTGAAAAACTATTACAATCGCAATTTGATGCCCTTGAAGAACCGGAAAATGCGATCGTGATCAATATCGATACAGACCCGGATGAGTTGGCAGATAGAATTGTATCGTATTATTCAAAGTGATTGTGTATTTAGTTACTTTCAAAAAAACAGATTTGTTTATAGTATTGAGTCAATTGTTATCTGTCGTAAAAACCTGACAGGTCTCACCTGATATGTTAATCTTGACACGACAATAATTTGAATTATGAATAAAGAAAAACAGAAATCTCAAATCGGTGTATATGGGCTGGGAGTAATGGGTAAAAACCTGGCTTTAAACCTGGAAGAAAAAGGTTTTAAAGTATCGGTTTTTAATCGTACAACAGGCGGCGAAGAACATGTGTCGATTGATTTTTTACAAAATGAGGCATGGGGAAAAAATATTACCGGATCCGAAG
>JBHJOO010000309.1:0-3501 GCA_050329675.1 Balneolaceae bacterium | reverse complement strand
TTCAGGGTTTGCAGAATGCGCTCTATATCACCGGCAGCAAGAAGCGATGGAGTTCCGCCACCGATATAAATCGTATCAAATATCTCCCCTTCATTCAGAAATCTGCCACGGAATTTTATTTCGGAGATAAGGGCATCCAAAAAAGCCGGCCTCAGTTTCTGTTGTGTTACAAAATAAAAATCACAATAACTGCATGCTTGCTTGCAGAAGGGAATATGGATATAAATACCGTTCAAAATTTATTTGCTTCTACCAGAAACTTTGTGGGTCATCAACAGAACCCTGAGTACTAACTAGTGATTTGATTACAAAAGTGATCCGGCGGTTATCTCAACTTTCATAAAATGGATTTTTGTCGTATTTGTCAATCTGTTTGTAAGCTCTTGAGTATTTAATATAGTTTTCAGCATGCCTGCTGATGGATTCAATTTCCTCATCACTAAGTTTGCGGGCCTGTTTTACAGGCGAGCCCATATACAAATAACCGGATACCAGCTTTTTCCCCGGCGGAACAAGGCTGCCTGCTGCAATAATCACATCCCGTTCGATAACTGCTTTATCAAGGATGGTAGCGTGAATACCAACCAATACACGCTCGTGAATGGTGCAGCCATGAATCACGGCATTGTGGCCAACTGTAACCTCATCTCCAATGGATGTCGGGCCTGTTTGATTCATAACATGCACACAGCAGTTATCCTGAATATTGGTTCTTTCACCGATTTTGATCCAGTTAACATCACCCCGTATCGTCGTATTAAACCATACGGAACTCTCCCGGCCAAGTACCACATCTCCTATAACGTCTGCACTCGGAGCAATGAATACAGAATCATCAAACCGGGGCGATTTTTTCAGAAATTCGTAAATCATCCCGGCACATTGCCCCGGTACATGAACATCTCAACCATGGCCTTGAACTGCTCATAGCTTTGCGGATTCTGACGTATTTTCACTCCGTTAATAAAAAAAGTTGGTGTTGCATTTACCTGCCGGCGGATGCCTTCCTGTTTATTTTGTTCTACTTTTGCATGGATTACATCCGACTCGAGATCAGATTTAAACTGTTCAACATCCAGGCCAAGATCTTCTGCATAGGAGATAAAATGCTCGCGAGCTCCGCCTTTTGACCAGATTTCCTGATTGGCAAATATCATGTCGTGCATCTCTTTAAATTTACCCTGATTTCTGGCCGCTTCAACCGCATACCCGGCAATCGGTGCATATTGGTGGCTGTTCAGCGGGAAGTGTTTGTATTCAACCTCCACAAGCTCTCCGAATTCATTCTTAAGCTGTTCTACGGGGCCTGCATACGTTTTACAGGCCGGGCACTGATAATCACTGTACTTTAGTATGGTCACTTTTTGTGGTTGATTGCTTTGTGTTGCAGACTCGCCTGAATCTCCGCTGCCGGTTAACCCATAGGTTAGGGCTGCAACAGCCACAACTACAAAAGCGACAAGTAGTCCGGTTTGTACTGTTTTACTCATTTCTTTATTTGGATTTGTTAACTATAAACTAAAAGATAAGATGTTTATGTATCAAAATTTGAAAAAATGGTATGAATAATTCCATTTTCATGGCAACGTATCCTGTAACTTCAACGAATTTATGTTGACAGCACGTGCCGGTTTTGTTTTTTTACGATACGGTTTAAAATGCGTGCTGCCGTTAAAATATCATCATCTGTAGTAAACCGGCTGAGTGATAAACGGATTAATTGTCTTGAATCTTGCTCAGAATATCCAAGAGCCAGCATCACAGGTGATGGTTTTTGTTCGTTTACCTGGCAGGCGGTACCTGTTGAGATTGCAAGCCCCTGCTGGCTGCATTCAAGCATGGCAAACTGGCCTTCCATCTGGCATGTTCTGAGTGCTATAATATGTGGGATGGAATGGTGTCCGGGATCCAAAACTTCAATCATTCCGTCAGTTTCATCTAAAACATGATCAAGAAATAATTTTCGCTGCCTTTTCCATTTTTTTAAATGATTGATCCTGTTTTCCATCATTTCACCGGCGGCTGCCGCAAAAGAAGCAATGGAGGGAACATCGACCGTGCCCGGGCGAAATCCTTTTTCTTGTGTTGAGCCGGAAATAAAGGGCCTCCATTCAATATGAGGATCGATCCACGCAGCCCCGGTACCTTTGGGCCCGTGAATTTTATGCGCAGAGATAGAAAGTGAATCCAGTCCCAGATCCTGAGTATTGAGATTAATTTTTCCGAATGATTGTACACAATCGCTGTGAAACAGAATGTCTTTTTCTTTCAGTAATTTACCAAGCCTTTTTAAATCCTGTACAGTTCCCGTTTCGGAGTTTACATGTTGAACAGAAACAAGAATTGTATCCGGCCGCAGGGCCTTCTTTAAATCTGACAGATTCACCCGCCCGTCTTTGCCTATTCCCAGATAGGAACCATCAAAACCCTGTTTTTCAAGCCACTTAAACGTATTGGTCACAGAACTGTGTTCAATGGATGTTGTTATCAAATGCTTCCCTCTCTTCTGACTGGAAAGTGCAAGTGACGTGATGGCAAGAAATGCGGCTTCACTTCCGCTGCCGGTGAAATATAATCCTCTGCCGGTATCTGAAAACAAGGCAATTATGGCTTTTCGTGAAGCTTCAAGTACATTTTTTGCATCAGAACCCAAATCATGTAAACTGTTTGAATTTCCAAAAAACCTATCTGCCACCCGTGTGTACGTATTCAGGGCAGTTTCACTCATTTTGGTTGTTGCGGCGTTATCAAGATATATCATACCGGAATTATGTACTTAAAACACGAAAAGATGAAAGGCGGATTAACCGGCCTGCTGCAGTTTTGATTTATAAGCCATGGCATATATTTTCATTTGCTTTATCATAGAAGCAAGTCCATTCGAGCGGGTTGGAGAAAGGTGCTCCTGCAAGCCAATTTTCCGGATAAATTCCGGATTGGTACTCAGAATTGTATCCGGATCTTCCCCCGAATAAAACCGGACCATTAATGCTACAAGCCCTTTTGTAATTGCTGCATCGCTATCAGCTTTAAAATTAACTCTATCACCATCAAGTTCGGTAACCAGCCATACCTGTGACTGGCATCCTCTTACCAGATTTTCTTCTCTTTTATACTTTTCTGGTAACGGATCAAGTTTTTGCCCGAGTTTAATGAGATGCTTGTACCTCTCAGGCCAGTTTTCAAGAAGCTGAAACTCTCGTAAAATTCGATCTTCTTTTTCCTGAATGGTCATGTTGCTTTGAATACTGCTTTAAATTAAAAATGATTTCAATTTAAAGATACAAAAAATACATCAGGATTTTTTCTCCGATGAAATTTCTATTGATGCGGCACCTTTCACTGATATAACGGAATTGTGGCCAGTATCCCATTCAGGTTTTGCGTAATCTATCACTTGAATGTAATTACCGGTTTTGGTTTTAAGACGGAAGACTTCAGTATTCGGTTTTCCTTTAAAAACATCATTAAAATGTTTCTCAACTTTATCCCAATCCGAAT
>JBHJOO010000035.1:0-3774 GCA_050329675.1 Balneolaceae bacterium | reverse complement strand
TTTATTGAAGGCTGGCTTCAGCCGGGAGAATTTGTTGCGGGAAGGCCGGTTGACTTTCTTCAATTACCGGACGGCTCCGTTCTTGTTTCAGATGATCACAGAAACAAAATCTACAGAATTTCTTATAAAGAATAATCAAAACACTTAAAATCATAACTACGTGTACTTATCAGGAAAATATTCAGAATTTGGTCTTTTATTTTTAAGAGTTGGCTTCGGAGTCTTATTTATACTGCATGGTTTTCCCAAGCTTTTCGGCGGTCCTGAAATGTGGGAGCGAGTAGGCGGTGCCATGCAGAATCTTGGAATTGGGTTTGCACCCATGTTTTTTGGTTTTATGGCCGCATTTACGGAATTTTTCGGGGGAATTCTTCTCATTTTTGGGCTCTATATGATGCCGACTCTCATCCTTTTGATTATCACTATGATTGTAGCCACTCTCCATCATGTTGTACAGGGTGATTCCTTTTCACAAATTGCTCATCCAATAAAAGCAGCCATTGCCTTTATTGCCCTGCTTATGACAGGCCCCGGACGATATAGTATGGATCAGAAGCTGAAACGAAAACGACGCAGGTAATTTTCTGAATTTGCTGCAAGTAAGAAAATTCTAAGAATTAACTTCAAACGTAAAAGTGCAGGTAACTATCGGGGGAAAAAATATAAATCAGGTAATTTATACCTGTTTATCTTTCAAAGAATAACCTCTTTACAGTTTATAAATGCACTTTTCCGCACTATTATCAGAGTTATTCCGATTTTGATAAATCGCGATTACACACTGCTTCAATTGTTACATTATAATTGCAAATATTAGTTTTTTCTAATGTTCAATATTTGTAATACCAGCGAATCGACAGGTATATTGTCTTAGCAGGAAATAAGGGGATTGTCCATAATTTTAATTTCTTGCAAAAGATTTCATCCACAGAATGGTAAAGTGATTAAAAACTAACAGATTATATTATGAAAGGGATCAAACAAATATTACTTTTTTTGGTATCAATTGTTCTTACAGGCAGCCTTCTCAGCGTAACATCAACAGATACTAAGGCACAAACAATCTACAGTCAGGATAAGGGGCTTTTCTCTCCCATTTTGTCTTCATTTTATGTAAGAAGTAACATTGTGGAAAATACTCAAAAAATAGGGCCCATGGCAGGGTACCGATTTAATGAAAATTTTGATATTGCACTTCACACTGAATTTTTTTCAAATAAGTCGAAGGCTCTCACAGAGGAAAGTTTTAGTTTTTCCATGATGAATCTTGGGATAATAGCCGGGTATTCTGAAAAATTAAGTGAAAATTCACCGTTTACCGGCAGGGTTGAATTAAGAGCCTATCATGCTTTTCTGTTTTCATCGGATACGGAATTTTCAACACCCCGGTCTTCTTCAGCTATAGCACTTGCTTCTATATTTTATCCTGTTGAAGCTTCCGCAAGTATTACTATCAGGCCAAATATCGGAACTTTTGTAGGATACGGTAACTACCAATTGCCAAGTACATCTCATACGTCAACAAATCCTACTCAGGCTTTTAACGGACTGCAGTTTGGCCCGAAGATTGGTTTTGATACTTCCATCAATATTTCAGGTAATACCACAATAACAGCTGTGCCTGCCCTTGTTATGAAGTACAATCAGACAACCAATACTTACAATACAGACTTTGAATTCGGGGTTGTATTAAACTTTTAAAGCCTCTGATTTTTTTCAATAAGTAGTTACAAGTATATAAGAGACTCGTTTGATTAAAAGAAAAACCGGACTTTTAGGGGGTCCGGTTTTTTTTATTATTCATATCGATCATCAGCCAGATAATATAAAAATCTGTCTGCCAACTTGCCTGCCCGTGCAAAACAAGAAAATTTTTGCAGTAATTCAATCATGCAAAGAAACCTCCCTGCTGCAGGCCTTCAGCCTGCCCGTTTGACGGCTGCCCGTAACCCCGACACAGCTGTGTCATGGCTGTGTTGCGGCAAGCTTTCAGCCTGATGAATCAAAGCAAATGCCAAGGCGCTGCCGAACCGGAGTTTTCTATACGATGCTATTTTGAAACTGTAGAATAGTCGGATTGTTGAACTGGAGAACTATATTTTGAAGCGGCTACTCGCTACACATAACATTCAACATTCAACTTTCAACTTTCAACATTTAACACACAACAAACTGCCGACTGACTGCTGACCCCGACAGAGTCATACACCTGCTCCTGGTCGAATTTCTCACTGTCGGGATTTCGCTCCGTTCAACTGCAAACTGCTAACAAAACATATCAATCTTTGAAAACAACACCGCCTTTCATTACAAAAGAAACACCGGCCATTGTACTTACGTCCTGTCTCGGATCCCGGTCAACTGCAATGATATCAGCCTGTTTCCCAGCTTCTATACTTCCAATTTCATTCTGAAGGCCAAGTACCTCCGCTGCCACGGTGGTTGCACTTTTGATAGCTTCCATAACAGGCATCCCTGCTTCCGTCATATAAATAAACTCCCTGCCATTGATTCCATGCGGGAATACACCGGCATCTGTCCCAAAGGCAATTTTTACGCCCCGTTTATAAGCTGCTGCAAATGTTTCCTGAATCATCGGGCCAATTTCAAGAGCTTTGGGAACAACAAGAGGCGGATAATAGCCTTCCTCTTTTGCTTTTTCGGCAACCCACTTGCCTGCGGATATTGTCGGCACATAATAGGTTCCTTTTTCAATCATCAAATCCATTACTTCCGTAGTCATTTTGGTGCCATGTTCAATCGTTCGCACACCTGCTTCAACGGCTCGTCTCATACCCTCAGCACCATGTGCATGAGCTGCCACATGCATTCCATAATCACGTGCCGTCTCAACAACAGCTTTAAGTTCATCATCAAAAAACTGGGGCGCATCACCTGATTTTGCAACACTTAAAACGCCTCCGGTGGCTGTAATCTTAATATGATCAGCACCATTTTTGTATCTCTGCCGGACAGCTTTTCGGGCATCATCCACCCCATTCAGTACGCCGGTTTCCGGCCCCGGATCGCCCATTAAATCTTTTTTCCAGCCAATCGTTGGATCCGCATGCCCCCCTGTGGTTGCAAGCGATTTCCCGACAGTAATAATCCTGGGGCCTTCTACAAAACCATCATTAATTGCATTTTTCAGCGCAATATTAACCCCCGATCCGCCAAGTTCTCTTACTGTAGTAAACCCGGCCATTAATGTCCGCTTTGCATAGAGTGTTGACCTGTAAGCCTTGTCGGCATCATTCAGGGTAAATGCATCCAGGTAACGGGTTGGGCTTGTTTCACCTTCCAGATGCACATGCAAGTCGATTAAACCCGGTAACACTGTTTTTGATTTCAGATCGATAAGCTTGTCACCATCTCGGATCGATGCATATCCGTTTTCAACTGAAATAATCTTGTCATCTTCTATGATGATGCTGACTCTTTCCGTCACATCATCAGATACACCATCAATCAAAGTTCCGGCATGAATTACTGTTCGTTGTGAAAAAGAAGAAGAAATGCCGACAGACAATACAAGGCACGTTGCAAGTATAAATTTTATTCTCATAATTCAATCTGTTGTTTATTTGAATTCGGAATAAGATAGCAAAATCGATACAACAGGCAATACTCAATTAAATACTGGCTATCACAGCTGTCCAAAGGTTGTTGCTTCATCCAGCCTGAGGAGTTTTTTTTTAATTCCTTCTGTCTCAGGCCTTCAGCCTGACCGATGTGCAATGACCTCGCTTACCCCGACACGGTTGTGTCGGGACT
>JBHJOO010000510.1:0-10889 GCA_050329675.1 Balneolaceae bacterium | reverse complement strand
ATACCTCCCGGTTAACCCTTTTGCAGCGCAGGCGCAGCCTGGAAGAGGCCGGGATCGCCATCCTGAATAACCGGGCACTCATTAAAGACTATGAAGGTAATATTGAAGAATTGGCGGTGGAAGAAAAGCAGCAGGAAGCGCAACTGCTGGCAGGAGCAGAAGAATCACTGAAGGTTCTACGGAGTCAGTTTTTGGCATGGAAACAAACCTATGTACTGGAAAGCCCGTTCGACGGGACTGTTGCTTTTTTTGATCATCTTGCGGACAGCCGGTTTGTCCAGGCCGGCGAGCAGCTGATGACGGTGATCCCGGACCGGCCGGGTATTTACGGTCTTGTTCATATCCCGGTGAGCGGTTCAGGCCGGGTAAAAACGGGCCAGTCCATGAACATCAGCCTGGAGAACTACCCGGTGGAAGAAGTCGGGCGGGTGCGGGGGATCGTGGAGCATATTTCTCCCTTGCCCAGGGAGAACAGCTACTCCATCCGGGTGCGTCTTCCCGACGGTCTTCGAACCTCGTACGGACAAACCCTGGAATTCCGCCAGCAGATGCAGGGCACGGCTGACATTATTACCGAAGATCTGCGGCTGATCGAACGATTCTTTTACCAGTTCAGGAGTTTGATGGATCAGGCCGGATGACTGTGAGGAATAGATTTTATAAAGAACATCCATCCGTCGGCTGACGGACGGACCAGGCGGAACCCGAAAAGCCTTGAATAGAGTAGGGAACAAATAAAACATAGAAGGTGAAAACCATGAAAGAAAAAAAGAAAAAACTGAACCTGGATGAACTTCAGGTGCAGAGTTTTGTGACCTCATTTGAGATCTCAAACGGGGAAACTCAAGACATAAAAGGTGGTTATACGCATGAGTGTCAATCAGGACAATTAGGCTGTGGAGCTAATACAGTTGCTGGTGGAACGTGTCAACATACTTGTGGTGGAGCTTGCAGTGATTGTGGTGGAGGTAATTGTGGTAATGGTGCTTCCGGATAATGAACTATTATATTAAAAAATAAATGATCAAAGATGAATAAGGAATAATAATTCATCTTTTGATCTTTATATAATGAAGTATATAGTCTTTAACTCAACTATTTTATCTTTGACATGACAAAACGGAACTATGAAAATTTCAAATAACAACATCTATTTTTTGAACGTTATATCATAATAAAACCAAAAAAAATATATATAAATATGAACCTTCTATACATTTTAAATAATTTCTATTATGAAAGTGATTTAGTCTGTATAGTATTATCCTATATTTTTATAATTAATCAAAAATAATTTGATGAAGAATATTATAAAATCATCATATCCTAATATTATTTTCATCTTAATTTTTGGGATGATGGTAACAAATCGTGCTAATTTCTTAAGATGTGAAAATGGAATCAATAAATCATATTCATTATTAAGTTATATAGTAGAAGGTCATTTTGAACAAGTTGGGAAAGATAACTATTTAACTAACTGCGTTGAATATTGGCTGAAAAAAGGTATGAAAGCCAAAGAAAATGGAAAGTTTGGACAGGCACTTACCATCTGGACAGAGGCGATGCAGGTGCTGCCAGAGGCCAGCTATGCCATTGCCCGTGAATATGTGCGGCTTGTAGCCGAACAGCAAATGAAGAAATATTACGAGCAGGCAACAAGCCTGTATTACCGGGGATTAAGCAGCGGACTGACCTATACCGTAGATATGTCCGCACTGGAAAAGGACCTGCTCTATCTGGAACTGATTATGGAGAAGGTAGAGTCGGATCAGATAAAGCTGATGAATGAAAACAGAGACACAGCCGGACTACTGGCTTCTATCCGCAGGTTCTGGAGCCTGATGGATCTGGTGCCCACAACTCAATCCAACCCTCGTCTGATTGAACATTTTGTCCGAATCCAGCAGGCAAAAGCACGTTTTCCAAATCCGGATTCACCATTCGGTTTTGATGACCGGGGCAAGATCTGGCTACGATTCGGAGAGCCGGATAAAACTCTCGAACGGGAATTGAGAGTGAGTAGCGGTGAGATTCATTGGTTTGCATCCGAGTTTATGTTTGCAACCGGTTCAGACGGTGCCAATTCATTCAGTATTGTTGGTGAATCGCAGGGAAGCTCACCAGGCGGGTTGGGTAATACAAGTGGCATAACATTACTTTTGGAAGAGAAAATTTTTTTAAATCCTCCTTTAGGAGAATTTGATGCATGGATATACAACAGATCTGTTTCGGAACCGATTGAAAAAACAATATTTTACTTTCGTGAAGTAAAAAATAATGTCTGGAAAAAAATTGACTCACTTGAGGATTGGATTCCTATTGGATTGTATCTTCCCACAACGAGAAACCTGGTGGGTAATTTAACTCCTGCACTCGTTTTACAGTATCTGTATTATAAGGAATTAACTGGGTTTGATTCTTATTTCAGAACCTATCTTGAACAAATGGATTTTGAAATTTTTAACAAGAGCATCCAGTCAAAGTATCAAATTCAGAATCTTGCTTTGCAATTAAGATCAATAAACAAACATACTGCTTTTCGAAACACGGCAAATTCCCCTTCTCAGCAGTCAACAGAAGAAAGAAAAATCCCCTCCATTCCACTGGAAATTCACCAATACCGCCTGCTGGATGAGCTGGGCGAACCGGTTCTGGCCACATTTGTGGAGAGCCTGCCGGCCTCCGCGCTGTTAACCGATCTGGTTTCAAACCAGGATGTGATGATAGTGGAGGAACCGGAGCAGGCGCTTGTCCTTGATGACATCGCCCGCTGGTATTCGCTCCGGCAGGGGGTGGAGCTGAGGGGAATAGACGGCGAGCCGCTGGGCCGCCTGCAAAGCCGCCCTGCCTTGATGATGGACGAACAGGACCGCGTACCCAGTTCCTCCCTGTTCACCATCCCGTTTATTTCACCGGAGACCGTGCAGAATGTGTATGTGATTCTGGAAAACACGCACCCGGAAACCAGTCCGCTACAGGAATCAGTCTTTCCGGATGAACTGCGTGGCCTGGGACGGCTGACCATCCCGCAGCCGGAGCCGCTGGATTTGTCGGGCAGCGGGCCGGTTCTTGGCGACCTGCTTTTGGGCTACGGCCGGATGGAGCGGGAGGAAGCCGGGCTGCGGTTTCCCTTCGTGGTCAGCCACGAGAGAACCATCCCCGAAGGGGAGAACCTGGTGGTGCATTTTGAGATTTACCGGCTGCAGACGAACGGGCAGGGGTTTGCCCGGTTTGAGGTGGACTATGAGATCGAGCCGAAGCAGAGGCTGTTCGGGCGTCTGCTGGCAAACAAGGATAACCTGAGCGGCACGCTTTCATTCGAGCCGCAAGGCACCCGGTTTTCCGAGAGCCTGGAGTTTGAGGAGCTGAGCCTGGAACGGGGCCGCTACACCCTGCACTGGACGGTGCGGGATTTGAACCGGGATAACGACGGTATTACAAATATACTTGAATTCGAGGTGGTTGATTGAGATGATTGAGATTATAAAATTTTTGATAACACTTCATTAAATGCAGACTTTTTTTCATCCAATTGCAGTAGTCAATCTAAATGAAATTATATATCATGAAATGAAAATAATTCACAGTTATTGGACGCTTCCAACCATAAGAAACGGCTATATAAGGAATACAGGAATATGGCTTAATAAGAAATATAATTTTATCAGCTGGATGCTAAGTGCATTGCAATTTCTGCAATTCTATGAAAATGTAGAATTAATTACAGATGACCATGGAAAAGTTTTACTGATTGATAAATTAAACTTGCCGTATACCCATGTTTCTCAAGATTTAAACAGGCTTAATAACTATAATCCGGGATTATGGGGGCTCAGTAAAATTTATGCATACGGTGTTCAAAATGAACCTTTTATTCACGTAGATGGAGATCTTTATATTTGGAAAAAATTTGATCAAAAGCTGGAAAACTCTCCTCTGGTCGCTCAACATCTCGAGGTGAACTTTGACTACTACGAGGGGATGATCGATGAAGTAAAGTACCATTTCGATTATATACCCGACTACCTGTGCCGGGAAGAATGGGGAGTTCAGGATGTTTTTGCCTATAATTCCGGGATTTTGGGCGGCAACGATGTGGATTTTTTGAATGAATATGCAAAAGAGACGTTCACTTTTTTAAAACGAAACCGGGAGTGTTTGCATAAAATCCGTGTACGAAATCTGGCTGTTTTTGATCAGTACTTTTTTTACTGTTTTGCCCGGGAACACGGGAAAGAAAATGAGGTTGCCTGTTACTTTGACAACATGGATCCCGGATTTACAGGGCTGGATGATTTTAAGGGAGTTCCTTCTCGATCTCACTTTCTGCACCTGCTGTATACGCATAAAAAGAGCCAAAAAAACTGCGAAGCTCTTGAATCACGGCTCAGAAAAGATTACCCGGAGTACTATTACCGTATTATCGGCCTTTTAAAAAACCACGAGGTTTGATGGTGAAAATGGTTCAAAGTTTTTGGAGCAAGCCGGCTATTGGCAAAAGACGCTACCGGATGGACGGCGGATGGCTGAATAAAAAGTATCATTACTTGAGCTGGGCTTATAGCTGTCTGCAGCTTGTCAAATTCTACGGGGAAGTGGAACTGGTAACAGATGAGCCGGGAAAGCGGCTGCTTATCGATGAACTGAAATTACCTTATACCACCGTTAAGACCATCCTGGAGAATCTGGATAACTATCATCCCGGTTTGTGGGCATTGGGTAAAATCCTGGCTTATCAAATTCAGGACACTCCGTTTTTACATATCGATAGTGATATTTTTATCTGGAAGCCGCTTCCGTATTACAGGGTTTCAGCTCCGGTTGTAATGCAGAGCGAGGAAAAATATTCACATCTATTCAAAGATATTGCGGATCAAATCGATCAAAAGTTCAGCTTTCTTCCTGATAAACATAAAGCTCTGATCCGGTCACAAAACTATGTCACGAACTATAATGCGGGTGTGATCGGAGGATTTGATCTTGATTTTTTTAGACACTACACCCTGGAAATTTTCGATTTTGTGGATTCTTCATTCAGTGAGTTTCCCAAAGACGACATCTCCATTATGAATGTGATCTATGAACAGTTTTTTATTTATGCATTGACAAGAAAGAGGCAAATGGAAGTGGTTTTTATTTTTAACAGAGACAGCATGTCCGAAATTTATAAAAATCAGAATTTCAGGAGATTCAGAAATGAATATGCCTACTTGCACGTGCATGATTTCAAAAAAAACCGGGTCATATGTGAACTCCTGGAAAGATGGATGAGAAGTGAGCATCCGTCTTACTATTATCGAATCATTCATCTTCTTAAAACAAAAAAAATTTGAATTCCCTTTGCTATGTGTGTACAAAAAACAGAAATAGAAAAGCAGTTTCTTCTGCAAAAAGCGGAGCTTATCGGCAGACAGCTTATGGAACTGTCGGAAAGTGATGCAGTGGGACAGGCATGGAGTGTGCCGGTTCAAACCTATGACGGAATAAAGAATGAGCTGTCATTTGATATAGAAAATGGCGCAGCAGGCATCTGTTTGTTCTATATAGAATTATTCAGACAAACCAAAAAACAAATGTATCTGGATACTGCGATTCAATGTGGCAGATGGATAGCGTCTGTCTGTTCCAAAAACCGAACCGATCATTATGGATTTCTGAACGGCTATGCCGGATTTGCATATGTCTTAATTGAATTATCCCGGGTTACGGAAGAAGCCATATGGCTGGATCGTGCATCTGAAATGTTACGTCCATGCACGGAAGAGTTTTTGTCGTCACCCTTTACATCCAATGGCCTGTTTAACGGACGTGCAGGGACGCTTCTGGTACTTCTTCATCTGCATTCCCTGCATCCACAGGAGTGGCTGACGGATGCGTTGAATGCCTTTATTCATCGATTGCTGAATGAATGTATGCTTGAAAAAAGGGGGATAAGCTGGCTGGATTCAGCAGCACATATCAAACCGTTATGCAATTACGCGGAAGGTACAGCCGGTATCAGCCGGGTGTTCCTGGAACTGGGAGCTTATTCTGGTAATGACGCCTATTTCGATGTGGCACAGCAGGCCATTCATTATGAAAATGACCGGTGGAGCAGCGAACTCCGAAACTGGCCCGATTTCAGAAAAGAAATCCTGAACGAACAGGACCATTTTTTACATATCGAACTTACGTCAAATGGAGCCCCGGATTTTTTTAACAGGCCTGCCGGCAATACTTCGCTGGCTTACGGTACAGCCGGTATCGGGATAAACCGGCTTCGCGCATTATCGTTTATGCCCGGTGACGTGCCGGAAGACGATTTGGAAAAAGCTCTAAATAAACTAAAGGAAACAGAAACAGATAGCGATATTTCATTTTCGCTGATCGAAGGGCCGCTAAGCCATTTACCTTTCCTTATGGAGTATTATAAGACAAATGGGTACGAAGATGTTTTCGGTATGGTAGAAAATCTGGCCGGGACAGTCGTATTGAATGAAACGTTGCATGAATCTTTATTAAATGACAAGAAGCTGGGGCTGATCCATGGCCTTGCCGGGGTGGGTATGATCTGTTTATCATTTGTAAACAAGGAAAGGCCTTTTACCATTATTAAACCGGTAGTGAAATATAAAGGTTCTGACAATGAGAAAATTCTGAGTTTGAGTGTTCATAACATCCATAAAAAAATATTATCGAGTTCATTTGGTTCCACGATTTCACTGCTGAATGAAGTTGCACCCAAAGAACTTGATGAATATTTAAATCGTGGTGGAGAAAAAAGAACTCAAAGTGAAAAAAACGATTTTATTGAATTTACGGAACAATTGGTTATTGATATAAAACATCCGGGGCGTGAACAACTGGCTGATGTTTTTGCTTTCGAGAAAATGAAATCTGAATTACGTGATAAATATTATAATCGCGCCCTTCGGAATGCCGAAGAAATTGTCAATCAGATCGAGGCCGAAAAAATTTTAAATCGAACAGATGAACAAATCCTGAACGAAAAACTGGTTTTAACTCCCAACGGGCATCTGGTTGAAACGAAATGGAAATGGTTTGGCGGGGGACGTTCAAACGGCCAAAAAGAGCTGACCGCCAATCTTCAAAAAGAACCCGGAGAGTTTACCGTATTACTGCGGTTGAATTCCGGGGTGTCAGGAATTCAGGAGTTATGGCTGGGTGACCTGAGTGCAATGATACTGACCGGTTTTAGTAAACCTGAAAGGGGTAATAACCTCATTCAGCGAATCATAGATGAGCAGGATATTACCGAAGAAGGCGAGATTACAAAACTGAGAAAAATAGCTGCTGAACAAATAAAGGAATTTATACATGCTTGTATTCTTGTTAAACATGAAAGGCAGCCCCTGCGCTGAGGTACGCAGAGAATCTGCGAAACTCGGCGGCAGACTCCGCGGAACTCAGCGCAAACATCTGCGTAAATCTGCGAGAAATAATCAGGGGATTGATTTTAGAATGACTGTAAAATTGATGTAAAAATGAAAATCTTTCCACATACGTTGGTACGGATTGCGGGCTCACCTTTTGATGATCTTGAGGATCTTCGTATTCAGTCATCGATTGCAGGAGAATTTTATGAAGTAAACACGAAAAGGGAAAAAATGAAAACCAAAATCAATGAGGAGTTGTATGAATATATCGGCAGTTTAACGGACACCGACCAGCAAAACCTTCTTCTGAATTTGAAGAGGGATATCTACAACGACCGGGTGGCTACGGAAAAGGAGTTGTCCGGGGTGACAGGTATTTTGCCAAAACGGATTACAGATGCGATCCTCGAATACTTTTCCCTGATTCAATTATCGGAAGAATATACATCTCAATTCGAAACGGAATATTCAGGCCAAACAGAAATGATCCGCAAACAATTCAGGGGTTTAATCCGGGATCAGGCTCTTCAAAAAGGATTATTGTTATCGAGTAAAAGTTTATTTAAAAGAATTCCTTCCTGGTTAAAAAAGAACCCGGATCAATTCAGCCGCAGTGATTTGAAAGCAGAATTGGGTTTGTTAAAGTACCTGACCCGGATCAAAGCCAAAACATCCCCCTTCAGCACCTTTACCAACCTGGCGGTTTGTTCCCACACTGAAGGTACGAGTCACAGCAACAACCTGACAACACCTGCCGGATCTATCAGCGTTGTTGTGCCAAAAGCAAAACCCTGCGACGCTGACAGGAGGTCCGGAAAAGCATCGGACCACGCTGTCAGGTCGCTAAACACGTACCCAGCGTCCGCTGGTGTCAAATCATCCGTCAAAAATCTGAAACAGTCCGGTGGCAATGACTATGCCAGGAAGAGCCATGTTCGCCTGAACAATGCCATGTTTGTATATATCCGTTCGCTGTTGTTTCAGTATCCTGACATTTATTCGTGGCTGCCGGTTTCAATCAATCCTACAGTTCAAAAAAAAGGTGAAGAATTTGTTTTTCTTGTGAATCATAACAACATTGAATCTTTTCAGCGTATCCCGTTTACTCCCATTCCCGCTCTCGTCAGTGAATTGGTTGAAAATCAGGAGCAGCAACCGGCTTTCCGGAAACTGGTTTGTGATATGAAACACCATGTTGAAGCTTCGGAAGATGACCTGTCGGAATATGTGAAGAAGCTGATCGACTATGGTTTCCTGGAATTTAAAACCGGAGTGTCGGGACTGGACCCGGACTGGGATTTGAAATTAAGAGAAAAATTGTTGCCCCTCGAAAGAAATAACGTTCCTTATGTCAAAGAACTCCGGGAGATGCTGAAAGATGTCAGAGAAACAGCAACGAAATATGAAGATGCCGGCCTGATGGAAAGAGAACTTCTTCTGAACGAGGCTTTTGACATGTTCAAAACGTTTTGCATGAACCTTCATGAAGCGGCCGGACTTCCCGAAGAAGAAAGGATGGATGAAAAGGAGTTAAGAAGATTAAAAGCTGTGAGAGAGAAAAAACATGAAAATGGTGAAAAGGATAAAGAGAAAGGAGAAAAGAAAGAAGAGCCGTTCAGAAAGAAACATGCCACGTGGTTTCGATTCAGGCCGGAAACCATCTTTTATGAAGATACAACACTGAACACAAAACTAACTATCGAACCGGCAGAAGTTGAAGCCATTGTAACTTCAATGGATCAACTGCTGCACTTTATGCAGCCGTTTGACGGGTGGCGGCATGAGAAGGAAAAAATGACGCACTATTTTAAAAGCCATCATGGTGGAGAAACACCGGTTCCTCTTTTCTCCTTTTATGAAAACTATTACCGGGATGTGAAGAAACCGGAAGCTGAAAAAAAGCGGGGAATTGAAATGGATCCGGAAAGAGAAAAAGAAAACACCGTTGAACAAAAGAAACTATCGGAGAAGGTAAAACCCCGGCACAATGGGGAACAAAAAAAGATGGAATCGGATGCACAGACAGATGACTCATTCTTTGAACAATGGAAAAAATGCTTCTCTAATCTATTGGAAACTTATGACATTTCACAAAATGGATCAATCCGGATTGAACAGAGCCACCTTCAAAAAGTAAATGAACAGTGCGGTGCGGAACTTTCTCCGCTCAAAAGAAGCTCTTTCGGGATGTTTATCCAGTTTTTTGTCGAACAAAATGAGGAAGGAGAGGATCAATTGAAGGGAGTTGTAAACGGAGTGTTCCCCGGGTTCGGGCGGATGATGAGCCGTTTTCTCCACCTGTTTGATGAAAAAATCACCGAGGAATTGTGCACCTGGAATCAGAAACTGGCCGGTGATGATTTTCTGATTGAAAACTGCGACGCTTCCTGTTTTAACGCCAATATTCATCCGCCACTGATGCCCGGAGAGATCCGGATGCCGGGGAGCCAGAATATACTTCCCGCCGATAAACAGATTCCGGTTACGGATTTGTTTGTGCAGGAAATCGACGGAAAACTCTGCCTGAAAAACCGGTGGAACAACAGGGTTGTGTACACCTTTGACCTGGGTTTTCAGGGATTTAAAGGACATTCCCAGCTTTTTCAGTTGTTATCCCGCTTTACTCTTGCCCGGTTTCTATTTCCGCATGGCGTCATTTCCGCAGTAAACAGCCATGCTGTAGCTGAAAAAAAAGAAAATGATATGAACAGGGAGATAACGGAGATCCTTGTTTATCCGAGAATAGAATATGAGAATACCCTTGTTCTTCAGAGAAAACGGTGGATCGTTCCGGCCTCAAAATTGCCTGTTCAGGGTCAAAACGAGAGTGACGGCCGCTACTTTCTCAGGCTCAATGAATGGAGAAAGATCCATGACATTCCGGATGAAGTGTTTGTAACCGTTTTTCAGTGGCGTAACGGCAACGGAGCCGCTCAAAAGAAAATGAGAAAAATCGGAAAGGATGATTATAAGCCCCAGTATATTGATTTTAGCAATCCGTTATTGGTAAACCTGTTTTCAAAACTTGTAAGAAAAGTGCCGTTTACACTAACCATAGAAGAGATGCTGCCCGGTTCCGGTCAACTGCACATAATGAACGGGAAAAAATTTGTCACTGAACAGATGATTCAATGGTACCATTTCTGATGAAACATCAATGGCTATCTGCACATATTTTTTATTCGGAACCGTTTGAAGGAATCCTGATCAATGGTGTGAAACCCTTTATTGAGAAGCTTAAAAAGGAGAAGAAAATCGAGGGATATTTTTTTATCCGCTACTGGGAACGGGGGCCTCATATACGTCTGCGGATCAAAGCCGATTCACATATTTTAAAGGACGACATTAAACCCCGTTTACTATCTTACTTTACAGAATTTATGCGGGAATCCCCCTCAAAAAGAAACGAGCCAAAATGGGTTCAAAACCTGACTTCTGGCAAACAGTGGTATTCCAACAACTCCATACAGTTTATTAACTATGAGCCGGAGACAGCCAGATATGGCGGGG
>JBHJOO010000526.1:0-2380 GCA_050329675.1 Balneolaceae bacterium | reverse complement strand
GATTGCAATTCTTGTTTGGTTTTCCGCCTATAAAAGTAAACTCTCACTTCTGCTATTGATTGTTTTATTTACCGGTATTTGGATATTTTTGCAATACACTGACTTTACAGGTACTCTCGTAAATAGCTTGCTGCCTGATTTACAAGCGGCTAATCTCGTCCCGACACTCGCCATCCTGAATTACACCATTCACGCAATAATATTTCTGGCAATTGCAGCAGCACTTGTTATTTATGTAAAAGATAAAAATTCATTTACAAGTAATAACCATCACTACATTACTTTTACGCTTTCTGCCCTATTCGGGTTTTTGAATGTTTTACTTTTGTTGTTCTACATTGAAAACACCATCACTTTAACTGAAAGTGTTGATTTTGGATTATCCGAACTTACCTTATATCCAACCGCCGGTGCTTTTCTGTTTTATACTCTATGCGGGCTCTTTTTAAGCAGTCTGCTGATTCTTTTAATTTCAGCGGGCTGGCTTCTTTTTATTCATGAGAGAGATAAATATCCCATCATTGCTGTCATAAGTTTTATCAGTTTTTGTATCGGTATGTTTTTTGCAGGCCTGGTTCTTGATCAGCAAATCTTTTTCAGCAGGCAATTTTATTTGTCCGTCGGGTTGTTTTTACTCATGTTGATCAGCTGCTATTTTATATTCAAATCACCCGAAAATGTACTTGAAATATCAGGAATCCGGTTAATTCTGCTTGCCTCTCTGGTAGTATCTCTAACCGGTTATATTATTATTTCAGATTCGTCTGTAAAAGAAAGAGACCGTGATTTATACCGTGTCGCCATGGAATTTGCAAATGAAGAAACGACAGCTACGCGTGATATTACGCATCAGGTTCTTGCATCCATCGAAAGGCGGCTGCTTTTCCTGTCTAATGAAGATATAGATAATCGCCCGGGAGTGGTTCAATCACAATTTCAGCGTGTTGTTTTGGCAAGTCTCCAGCCGGATTGGCGTCAATATTCTTTTGATATACAGTTTTTGAAACCAGATGGCACCTTAATATCCGATTACTCAACAACCCTGGATTCACCAGCCTGGACTGCCTATTTTGATGTTGACCTTATGGAAGTGGCATACCGCGGTGAACAAATACGCAGGGAAACAAACCGTCCGGTTATCAGGGAGAAGCCTGCAGGTTTAAGCGAACGTTTTTCATCGCTGCATCGCGGATGGATTCCAATCTATGATGATATCCGCCCTGATGAAATCATAGCCTGGTTGTTTGCTGCCGTTTATCAGGAACGGCCCGACTTCAACAAACCAATTCGTGCCGTTCTTGCAGCTTCAACCGGTGATGAATGGAAAAACAGCTACTACATCGCAGAGTTTGAAAATGGAATTTCGATTCGAAACACACAAAAAGGGTTTTACAAAGGTCAGCCGGAATACAACCGGCTGCCTAAGCGCGAAGAAGAAATTGCAATGAATGACTCCATTGCCTATATCTCAAATTCAACAGCACAGGGACTATTCAGGGAAATCGTTATCAAACTAAATGATGAGAAAATTGTAAAAGCAAGTACACCTGTTCAGGGTTTTAATGAACATTTGTTTTCATTTTTCAGATTCAATATTTCCCTCATTCTGTTAGGGATTTTATTGTTCCCGGTGTTGCATCTGCTGGGAATGAAAGGATTTGCCTTATTCAAAAAAAACAGAAGGTTCCAAAACCGCCTGCTGGACGGCCTTCTGTTTGCCATCCTGATTTTTCTCGTTGCTTTGATTTTTGCTACAAGATTAACCATGACCAATCAAATCGAACGGCAGCTTGAACGTGATCTTATCACCCGGCTTGATAATCTCACCGAAACAATGATCCGGGGTCAAACGGATGCTTCGATTGCGTATCCATCATCCAATGCCATCTTATCTACAAGCATGCTGAATGTGGATGCAATATTTTATGTTTCCGGTACTGTAAAAGAATCAACGACTCCACAGATTTTCCAGCAGCATTTGATACCGCGTCAGATGCCATATCATGTCTTCGATTTTCTTTATAACCGCCAGAGGCGCCATGTTCTCGCATCAGCTGAAATTGGCAGCGAAAAACTGCTTGTGGGTTATAAAGCACTACAAAATGCACAGGGAGAACCGGTTGCAGCACTGGCAATCCCTACATTTCTTAAATCACCTGTTTATACAGAACAGATTCTTGAAACTACCAGTTATCTGCTTGTTTTATATTTCATTATTTTTGGATTCTTCATAACAGGAGCCGCTTTATTCTCACGTCACCTAACAAAGCCAATCGATAAAATCCGATCAGGCCTGGATAAAATTTCGCGCGGTAACCTGAATATAAAATTACCCGTTACCAGCCGGGACGAAATCGGGTCACTCTCAAGTGCCTATAAT
>JBHJOO010000234.1:0-4129 GCA_050329675.1 Balneolaceae bacterium | reverse complement strand
ACAGCGATTTCGGAAAGAGGAATTTGCCGCCCCTCTTCTGTAATTATATTTAAGTCGGCAAGTGTGCTGAGATCCTGCCTGAATTCTTCGGCCAAACGAACCGTTATGTCATATTCGTCATTCCCATCCCTGAATTTTGATGCTTCAACACCATTAATTGCCTGCCTTACCGTATTGCCTACATCACTTGTATTCAGGCCAAATATAGCCGCTTTTTCCCGGTCAACAAGAATCCTCATCTCCGGACGCGGTTCTGGCAAATCCGTTTCAAGGCCGTCAAGCTTGCCATACACAGGGTCGTTTTCCAAAATGCGAAGAGCTTCACCGGACAGCCTTGTCAGCACATCCATATCCCTGCCGCTGATTTCAAGATTTATCGGTTTACCTGTTGGCGGCCCCTCCTGTTGTTTTTCAATTGTAATTTTGGCACCTGCAATATTTCTTGGAAATGTTTCCCGCATAGATTCCAGCGATTCAAGTGTATTTCCTGATCTTTGCTGATACTCCAAAAAGTTTAATACAACCGTCCCCCTGTTTTCCATACTGCCACCGGCAGGTTCCATTCCGCTTGAAATCACTGCCCCGGCCGTTGAAACTACGGTTTCGACATCTTCCCTGTTAGGCAGAGTATCAACCCTTCTCTCCATTTCCTCAATAAATGTACGGGTAAAGTTTACATTCGTACCGGCCGGAGTTTCAATCTGGGCATAAATTCGTTTGGGTGGAATATCCTCCGGAAAGAAAACGACCCCATAATTAAAAACCCAGAAGATCAGAAAGCTTGAACAAAGAACTAATACCGCTATTCCTACAACGACAAAACGAAAGTTTAACGCCCATCGTAGTGTACTTTCATATTTGTCGAGTACTACCTGCAAGCCTTTTTTTTGCCACCGGTCCCCAACCGGCTTCATGAAAAATTCATGGCTTATTACCAACAATAAACCGATTACAAGAAGCATTGTTGTTGAAATCCAGTTACTGTATATGGCAAATGTAAGCATCAAACCGCCAAGAGCGCTCAAAAATATTTTCCCGTTTACGGATAGGGTCGCTTTTTTTTCTCCAGAGTCATCCTGTTCAAGTTTCATAAAAACAGCGCAGAGAACAGGATTGATTACAAGGCCGACAAACAGTGAGCTTCCAAGTGTAATAATCAGTGTTTTCGGAAGAAACGACATAAAATCGCCTACCATACCCGGCCAGAATATCATAGGAAGAAAAGCGGCAAGAGTAGTCGTTGTGCCAGAAATAATCGGCATGGCAACTTCACCTGTGCCCTTTTTTGCAGCCTCCAAATTATTGAATCCTTCTTCAAGATACCGGTATATATTTTCGACCACCACAATGGCATTATCCACAAGCATGCCCAGGGCAAGAATCAGTGAAAAGAGTACAATCATATTCATGGTTATACCAAGTGCCTGCAGAATCACAAATGACATAAACATGGAAACCGGTATGGAAATGCCAACAAATGATGAATTACGGACTCCCAGGAAAAAGAGGAGTACCCCAATTACCAAAAACAGCCCTGATATGATATTATTCTCCAGGCTGCTTACCATCATTCTGATATCTTCACTTTGGTCAGAAGTTACCTGAACAACTGTTGTTGGCGGCATCGCTGGTAATTCACGGTCAATAATTGCACGAACAGCTTCTGAGGTTTCAATTATGTTTTGACCGGTCCTCTTTTTAACCGATAGTGTAATCACCGGGCTTCTGTCAAGAAAAGCAAAAGACTCTCGATCCTTCTCGGCAAAGGATACCCTTGCAATATCCCTGATATAAACCGGCTTATCATTCTGTGCATCAATCACAATATCTTCTATGGGCTGAGGGGTGTCGTACTCACCGGGAACCCGCATAAGAAATTTCTTGGTACCCACATCCACGGTTCCGCCCGGAATCGTTACATTTTCATTTTGAATAGCTTCGATTACATCCTTAAACGCAATACCGTAATACTTTAAACGCGGAAGGTCTATATCAACTTTAACCTCTTTTTCAATACCACCCGCAAGATCAACCTCCAGTACCTGGGGGATGGTCTCAATAGCTTCCTGTAATTCTTCGGCTACCGTTTTTAACTGATCCAGGCCGTAATCACCTGATATGTTCACCTGCATGATTGGAAATTCCGAAATATTGATTTCCATGATTACGGGATCATCCACATCTGATGGCAGTTCGGGTTTAGCCAAATCAACCTTCTCTCTCACTTTTTGAAGCGCTTCATCGATATTCACATCCGTATTAAATTCCATGTTAATACTGGAATAGCCTTCCGTTGTGGTGGATGTCATTTTTTTATAATCCGAAATATTGGATAATTCATCCTCCAGTTTCCGGGTAACAAGATTTTCAACATCCTCAGGTGAAACTCCCGGATAGGTTGTAATAACAATAATATTAGGTATCGTAATATCCGGGGCCGATTCTTTTGGAATAGTCAGATAGGACCTGACACCCAGTATCGTAATCAATACGAGCAGAACCAAAACACTGATTCGGTTATTAATAGAAAAACTGGTTAGAGCAAACTCTTTCCGCTTGCTAATATCAGCTCCGGGGCGGTTATTTTTTTTATTTAAATTCTCTTCATTCATATAAAAAAATCCGTATTAGAAATCAGATGCCGTAAAACCGGAATCCTGATTAACTATGACGATTCTTGTTTGATCAAGCAGGTAAGATGATCCCACAGTTATCAGTTTTTCTCCAAATTCCAGTCCTCTGTTTACTACAACATGGTTGCCAAATGAAGGGCCAAGATCCAGACTTCTTTCAACGGCAACCGGATTGCCTTCCTGATCTTCTCCTGCTATAAATGCGACATTCCTTCCATTTTTTTTATGTATAAATTCTTCACTTAAAACAATTTGGTCGGCCAGTGATTCCGTTTTTAACCTGACATTCGCCAGCATATCCACTTTTATCTGATTACCGGGGTTCTGAAAAAGAGCTTCTACTTTAAATGTCCTGTCTTGCCGGTTAATAGACCGCCCTACAAAAGTGATAGGCAATCTATATTTTTGATCCGGATTATGATCAAACCAAACCTCAGCTTCGTCACCCAAATCAACTACGGCGGCATACCTTGCCGGAACACCAAAGATCACTTTAATATGATCACTGCCAATTATTCGGGCGACAGGCATTCCCGCTGTAACCATTTCACCTTCTTCGTACATCAATTCTTCTACTATTCCGCTTACCGGCGAAGTAATCTCTGTATTTTCGATGTCAACATGTATGCTTTCAAGTGCGGCCTGATTTTGTTGAAATGTATATCGCGCATTCAGAAAATCTATCTCCGACCCAATATTTTCCTCCTGATAAAGTTGTTTTAGCCGGAGATAGTTTTCTTCTGATTGCCGGGTCAATGCCTGCAAGCGGCGCGACTCTTGTTGTAGTTTCCTGTCGTCAATTTTGGCAATTACATCACCTCTTCTTACAGTCTCCCCCTCTTTTTTTATATGTTTTTCAATTCTACCTGAAATTTCAGCAGAAACCTGAACATCCTCACTTGTTACTACCGTTCCCACAAGCCTCAGATAACTCGAAAAATTTTCAGGTTTGATTTCTTCCACTTCAACATTTACGGATTTTACAAGCTGATCAGCATCCTCATTTGTTTGAACTTCATCACAACCCGCTGCCAAAAGTACAATGGCGGCAAGCGAAACCAATCTTATATTTATACTGAGAATATTCATGTCGTTTTGATTAAAAATCTGTCAATAATTTGTTGATATCATCGGTACCATGCCCAAAATTCTGTCGTAATCGGCTTTGGCATTGAGATAGTTATACACAAGCAATGCATAATTGAGTTCTGCTTCACGCACCTGCAACTCAGCTTCGGTAATTTCGAGCTGTGAACCCATTCCGCTTTGAAATCTTTTAAGGGCAATTTCATACCCCCGTTTTGCCTGGCTGATAGCACTTTTTCTGGCTTCGGATGTATCAAACAGCCTGTTTAACGTTTCAACAGATGTTTGATATTCATTTAACGCGAGTTGTTCTGCAAACATCTGCTGCTGATTGATATCTTTCTTTTCAATGATTGCGCGATTTACCTCAGCCCAGCGCTTAAACCCCTGGAAAATGGGAAGACTTACAT
>JBHJOO010000131.1:0-4126 GCA_050329675.1 Balneolaceae bacterium | reverse complement strand
CTGAAGCTGTTCTCAAGAAGGAGTTTAAAATTCCAGCCAGGAAGCGTAACTTTGCCCTATAAGTGCAGTTTGTATGATTCGAACACTTTATCAAAATACAAAGGATTTTGCATTACAATCCGCCGGCAGAAAAATAAGGACAGGTTCTGGTATCTGGACGTTTTTCACACTCATAATCGCTCTGCTTGTATCTATTCCGATATTAAGTGTAGCCGTAAATATTTTTGTCCCGGCCGGTGAAATATGGCAGCATCTTGCATCAACCGTTCTTCCGGAGTATATAAATAACTCAATCTGGCTGATGGTGGGAGTTGGTACAGGAGTTTTTGTGATAGGCGTTGGCACCGCCTGGCTTGTAACCATGACCCAGTTTCCCGGAAGCCGTTTTTTTGAATGGGCACTTCTTCTGCCCCTGGCTGTACCGGCCTATCTGATGGCATACACCTATACCGATTTTCTTTCATTCACCGGCCCTGTTCAGGGATTTCTTCGCAATTTGATGGGATGGCAGTCAGGTGAATACTGGTTTCCGGAAATCCGGTCACTAACCGGGGCAATCATTATGATGTCGTTTGTTTTTTATCCGTATGTTTATATCCTTTCACGAGCAGCCTTTCTGGAGCAGTCGCATTCACTTCTGGAAGCCAGCCGCAGCCTCGGCGCTACCGCTTTTGAAAGTTTCTATAAAATTGCCCTTCCCCTCGCACGCCCGTCAATCGCTGCCGGTATGGCCCTCGCACTTATGGAGACACTTAACGATTTCGGAACAGTGGATTACTTTGGGGTTCAAACTTTTACCACCGGCATTTACCGTACCTGGTTCGGGCTTGGTGAACGGGTGGCTGCTGCCCAGCTTGCCGGTTTTCTCATGTTGTTCATATTGATTTTAATCCTTATTGAGCGATGGTCCAGAAACAAAATGGACTTTAAACAAGGCGGAGCTGCCCGTTTTCGGCATGTTTCCCAGTATAAAATTGAAGACTGGAAGAAATGGGCAAGCATGATGGCCTGTGCCATTCCTGTAATTATCGGGTTTATCATCCCGCTTCTCATTTTAATTGACATGTTTATCGGTCACATGGATGCGGCGCTTGATGCACGGTTTATCGAATATGGGTTCAATACATTTCTTGTCGCTATTCTGGCGGGATTCATTGCTCTTTTTGTTTCGCTGATAATGGCTTACAGTTTACGTCTGAATCCCACCTATACAACAAAAATTGCCACACGTATTGGCTCTATGGGTTATGCTATTCCGGGTTCAGTTATAGCTGTAGGTATTTTAATTCCATTTGGATGGTTTGATAACACACTGGATGCCTGGCTCCGGTCTACGTTTGGTATTTCCAGCGGATTGCTTCTGAGCGGTACCATGGCTGCTCTGATTTTTGCCTATGTTGTACGTTTTCTGGCTATTTCATTTACAACTGTTGAAGCCAGTCTTGCTAAAATCACTCCCAATATGGATGAAGCCGCTGAAGGCCTGGGTTACCGATTCGGGCAGGTGTTACGTAAAATACACATGCCTATGATGTCGGGCAGCCTGTTTGCGGCCATCATGCTGGTAATTGTGGATGTAATAAAGGAACTGCCTGCCACTCTCATTGTACGGCCGTTTAATTTTGATACACTTGCCGTGCAGGTGTATCGGCTCGCTTCCGATGAACGCCTCGCAGAATCATCTGGTGCCGCTCTTGCCATTATCCTTGCAGGCCTGATTCCGGTAATCATCCTTAGTAAATCTATTTCTGCATCCAGAAAAGTTGGCACTTCGAAAGAATAAGAGGGTGCAATTTTTATGTAAAGCATACCCGTGTCCGGCTTTTTTCGGTACTTCGCGAGCCATTCACTTTGTGGTTCCTCTACGGGTTAACCACAGATTCACAAGGAGTTCGCCGTAGATTAGCACAGAATTTATTTTAACCCCATACCACTCTGTGAAACTCTGTGCACTAATCTGTGTAACTCTGTGGTTAGAAACCTGCACGATCTTTCCATCTAATAATCGCAGAGGCCTTTGCATGAAACAGACATGGCAAAACCAAGTTATTTTCAATATCCTGCCGTATCTTTGGCCACACGGATATACTAATAACAATAATTTATTACATGTCACAATTGAAATACACGACGCATCATGGAATGGTAGATATCCTTCCGGATGAAGTACGCAAATGGCAAAATCTTGAACAACTGATCCGGCAAGAGGCTGAAAAATTTAATTTTGAGGAGATTCGAACCCCCATCCTGGAACAGACGGAGTTGATTATTCGTGGCATAGGCCAGCTTACTGATATTGTTTCAAAAGAAATATTTGCATTTGAACGCGGCGATGATCACTACGTGCTTCGGCCGGAATTAACGGCGCCGGTAGTTCGATCCTACGTTGAAAATCATCTCGATCAGAGGGGAGGTTCACAAAAATTGTACTACATCGGCCCGATGTTTCGTGCAGAGCGCCCTCAAAAAGGACGCCAAAGGCAATTTCACCAGTTTGGCGTAGAGATTATAGGTAGTGATGATGCTGTTGCCGATGTGGAGACAATTATGTTTATGATGCATATCTATGAAACTATCGGCATAAAAAATACCACACTTAAACTTAATTCTATTGGTGATCCGGAAAGCCGTGACAAGTACAAGCAGGTACTTAAAGATTATTTTCGCCCGCATGTGAATAAACTGAGTGAAATTTCACAAAAAAGGCTGGAACGGAATCCACTTCGTATCCTTGATTCCAAGGAAGCAGAAGACCAGCCATTTATTGCCGGTGCTCCGGTGATATCTGAATATTTAAACAAGGAATCAGCGGCTCATTTTGATAAAGTTAAGGAGTATCTGGATGATCTTGGAGTGACATATCATATTGATCCTCACCTTGTCCGCGGACTTGATTACTATACACGCACTGCTTTTGAACTGATCAGTCCCGACCTTGGCAGCCAGGATGCACTTGCGGGCGGCGGACGTTATGACCTTCTCGTTGAAGAAATAGGAGGCCAACCTGCACCTGCCATCGGTTTTGCAGCAGGTATCGAACGCCTGTTTATTGCATGTGAAGAGCTTGGCATAGAGTTGTCATCACCTAAAATTGTAGATGTATATATCGTAACCCTTGGCGAAGCGGCTCGAAAATGGGCAGTAAAAAAATTGCAGGAGTTGCGGCAGACGGGCTTGTCAGCCACGATGGATTATATGGGACGCTCCATGAAAGCTCAAATGAAAGATGCAAATCGTGAAAATGCTCTTTTTACAATTATTGTCGGGGATAATGAACTGAAAGCAGGCAAATTTACTTTACGTGACATGAAAAAAAGTGAAGAGATAATGCTTGAATTTGATGCCATTCTTGACAAGCTGATTTCCCGGTGATGCTTTTTTACGGCAAATCACTCAGGTATTCAAAACAATAACCGGACATTTAGCCGTAATGAGAATATTCTCAACCCGGGGCCCCAGATAGAGCCTTTCTGACCCCGGACGTACACTGGTTCCTATTACAATCAGATCAATATTATTTGATTCGGTTATTTCGGTTATTACCTGTTCGGGGCTTTTTCCCTCTTTCACCAGTTTTTCTGTCTTAACACCGAAAGCCTCGCCAAGCATTTTTAACTCTCTGACCATTTCGTTGGCAAAACGTGTTTTTTTCTGAATTTGTCTGCGGTCCTGCTGATAAATTGAACGTTCTTCTGGCACCACAACATGCAGTGCCAAAACTTCTTTATTGTTATCCGATTTTGCAATAAAAAAAGCAAGTTCAGCAGCATTTTTTGCAGCTACACTTCCATTTGTCGGAACCAGGATACGATTTACACCCCACTTTTCATCGATTTCACCAGCCTGAATTACAAGAGTCGGACAAGGCGAAACCCTTACAATATAATCTACAATCGGGTTAAAAAGATGATTTCTGTCCTGATTTCCCTCAGTCGCTCCCAATACCAATAAATCGTAATCCTTTTGTGCCTCATCAAGAATAATATCTGCAGCATCATTGCCCACAACTATTTTCGTTGTGATAGCACCCTGCTTAAAATATTTCGAAAGTTTTTTCAAGTACTTTTCGGCACCCGCTTTGTTATTTTTATTGGCTACCGTTATAAGTGTAACGGATAACTCATGA
>JBHJOO010000229.1:0-3523 GCA_050329675.1 Balneolaceae bacterium | reverse complement strand
ATGCAATTCATCCGGCAGTTGAGGTATTGTGAGTGCAAAAGTTCGCGAAACACCGTCAAGCAAGTGTTGTTGTAATTCAAAGTCGGACAAATTCCTTAACTTTTTGTCAGTCCCGTTAGCGCTTAATGAAGTCAGTTTCCTGTCCCTGATATTTTTTTTCAGTTTATCAGGTTCTGCTATTTGTAAGCTGGTATCTGTATCTTTCATTTTTTATTCTTTTATTAGCATGATTGTTGACGCACGTTATATTCCCTTTACGATCGTAATCTGCAAATCCACAAAATTCCAAAAGGAAACTTAGGTTAACTAATAAAATGAGTTGTGATTTTAAAATTGCACTCTGAATCTATTATACTATCAAAATATGTACTTTAAAGTAGTAAAGAAAACAGAAAAAACATTTATATTCGATATAACAATAATGATACGATTCTGTAACATTTAAGAATTTATACTAACATCTTGTTTATAGCTTTCTTATTATTCATACTGCTAATTTAACCGAAAGAAAAATATAAAAAAATATTTATACATGGCTGTACCACTCAGACAACAGATTAAAGTCGCGTCATACATAATGAAGCAAAAGCTGAAGGGTAATGACAAGTATCCGCTTGTTCTCATGCTTGAGCCGTTGTTTCAATGTAATCTTGCCTGTTCGGGATGTGGGAAGATTGCTTACCCGGATGAAATATTGAGAAAAAGAATGAGTGTGGAGGATGCACTTTCGGCGGTGGATGAATGTGATGCTCCTATTGTTTCCATTCCCGGAGGAGAACCGTTGATTCACAAAGAGATCAATCAGATTGTTGAGGGTATTATTGCCCGCAAGAAGTATGTTTACCTTTGCACCAATGCCGTTCTGATGCAAAAAAAACTGGACTCTTTTACTCCCTCACATTATCTCACTTTTTCTGTTCATCTTGACGGTTTACGGGAACGGCACGATAAATCCGTAGAAAAGGAAGGTGTTTTTGACAAAGCTGTTGCAGCAATCAAAGATGCCCAGGGCCGCGGGTTCAGGGTTACTGTAAATTGCACATTGTTCGACGGCGAAGACCCGCAGGAGGTAGCTGACTATTTTGATTATGCTTCAAATGAACTGGGAATTGAAGGGATAACCGTATCACCCGGTTATAATTATGAATTTGCTCCTAAAAAAGATGTATTTCTTGGTAAGAAGAAAAGTAAAGATCTATTCAGGGGTATATTTAGTGAAGGAAAAAAACGGGGCTCCAAATGGAAATTGAATCAATCCAGCCTGTTCCTGGATTTCCTTGCAGGAAATCAAACCTATCAGTGTACTCCCTGGAGTAATCCTACGTATAATATATTTGGATGGCAGCGCCCCTGTTATCTCCTTGTAAATGAAGGATATGCTCAAAGTTATCAGGAATTGCTTGAAGAAACCGATTGGGATCACTACGGAGCAGGAAGAAATCCCAAATGCGATAACTGTATGGCTCACTGCGGTTATGAAGGAACAGCTGTTGAAGATGCCTTTAAAAACCCGCTGAAAGCACTGAAGGTTGCCCTGCGTGGCCCTAAAACCGAAGGCGAAATGGCTCCGGATATTCCAAGATCCTATGATATTAAGGATTTTGTGAAAGAGTCGGATCCTCTCACACCAAATGCCTACAAAGAAGCATTAAAGCAAAAAGGCGAAGAAGTAGAAATTTGATTTCTCAGATAAGATTTAAAAGAGCCGGATAACCAAGTGTTGTCCGGCTTTTTTTATTCGTACATTTCAAAAACACGTGTAAAAGGCTCTTAAAAAGTAAATACAAATGATTGAAATTCTGCTTATTTCATCACTTGCATTATGGCTTGTTATTCTTTTTTTACCCTGGCAGCCCTGCAGAACCACCGAAAGATGGGATGTAACTGTTCCCGTGTCGGGTGAAGAAGATCTTTCGGGCGTAACGGTACTGATACCTGCCAGGAATGAGGAAAAAGTGATCGAAAAAACACTTAAAGCTGTTTTGAAACAGGGAGTTAACCACAGGATAATCGTTATTGATGATAATTCAACAGACAGAACAGCTGAGATTTCAATGGAGATATTACAAGACAGGGGAGAAGTCATTACGGGAGGTGAGCGGCCGCATGGATGGACCGGTAAACTTTGGGCGCTTGAGCAGGGCTTACAGCAGGTTCAAAGCCCGGTTATGATGCTGATAGATGCTGATATTCATTTAAAACGGGGTGTGATCTCCGGTCTGCTTCATCGGTTAAACACCGAAGAGTATTCGTTTCTTTCACTGATGGCCAAACCATCATTGCGGGGATTCTGGGAAAGACTGTTGATGCCTGCCTTTGTATATTTTTTTAAATTGCTTTATCCGTTCAAAATCTCAAATTCCAAAAATAACATTGTAGCAGCAGCGGCCGGAGGGTGTGTTCTGACGAAAACGGATGTATTAAAAAAAATTGGCGGTTTTGAATCTTTGAAGGGGGCTTTAATTGATGATTGTACACTTGCGCGAAGAGTAAAAGAGAAAGGATTCCGCACCTGGCTGGGCCTGACCCGCTCTGCTAAAAGCATTCGCCCTTACAGCGGATTGCAGGAAATCTGGGATATGGTCGCCAGAACAGCATTTACCCAGCTGAGGCATTCGATAGCGCTGCTGCTTGTTTGCACCATTATAATGATTTTGGCTTACTGGATACCGGTAGCCGGATTACTTTTAAGTATTTTTGATGGGAACAGTGCCATGTTCAACATGTCGATGCTTGCTTATGGAATACTCTCAATTACCATACTGCCTGTACTTCGGTTTTACAAAGTCTCACCAGCTTATGCACTGCTGCTGCCGTTCACAGGTACCCTGTTTTTGCTTATGACATGGACGTCAGCTCTTCGATACTGGCGGGGAGAGCGAATGCGATGGCGAGGACGGCTTGTCACAGAAAATGAGCCTGTTTAACCAGCATTCATCCGGTGATTTGTTTTTGTAATAGCCGTGGCATTTGTTTGATTTTTTGAGAAACGGAACAGAGCATGAATATTCGATAAATCAATCCGACAACCTGCTGATAGTGTCGTTACCACTAAATTCAATTGGTGCCTGTAACACTGTAAGCAGCAGTTCATTCCCCCTAGCCCCCTTCGAAGGAGGAGTTTTTTTTACCGTTACAAAAATTTCTATGTAATCGTTATCGTGTTACTGGGTGTTTTTAGAGCCTTTTCTGCATCAGGCTTACAGCCTGACCTCTGCACAATCGTCACGCTTACCCCGACACGGCTGTGTCGGGGCTGGGTTGTCTCAGGCCTTCAGCCTGATGAGCATATATCAATTGCTTTATCTTTCCCCGGATACTGCCCGCACATGTGAAGAGACAAGGCTTCGGCTTGATTTATTTTCAAAACTATCCAAAACGTTTAGATCTTCCGAAAATACAGGGCTTTCACGGGCTACTTTTTTCAAATGTTTTGGACCAGATGCGATTCCATGGCATAGATTTTTTGTTGATTTTTGTAAGAATAAATATCCAAAGAAATTCTTTGATTTGTGTCAGGATT
>JBHJOO010000193.1:0-2277 GCA_050329675.1 Balneolaceae bacterium | reverse complement strand
CTGCCCGTCAGGACATCACTGTACTTGGCGACAAATGCTTGATCGTTGTTTTCAAGAGCCCTGTTAAAATTGATTAAACCGGTAGACTCATCAAATTCTATGCTCTCCTCCCTTCTTTGATCAATATAAAATTCATAATCAGGTTCATAATCAAAATTTATTTCGTCTTCATTTTGGTCTTTATCAATATAGCGATAAGAAAATGTTTCATTATTAAAAACCAACAACTCATCTTCTTCTGTAAATTCCAAAATTTCATTCTTAAATAGAGGAAATTGAGTGGCGTATTCAAACGTCCCTTCTCTGAACCGGATATGATTGTTATCTACCCATCTGTATAATGTATCCTTAATAGTGAATTCATAATCGAAAGAAATAATATGATTTATTATTTCATCACCTATTCTATCAAATGATTCAATATACAATGCATTCTGACCTGCCTGTTTGATCATACCGCCACCGGTAAATTCCTTATCTAATGATTTTTCGGCTATAAATTTATCTTTTATAAGATCATATATCGCAAATTTGTATTGCCAATAATCATAGAAATACAAATTATTATTATTAATACCGATTGTAACGGACATGAATTCAAAGGGCCCCCTTCCGCTTTTACCCACATTTGCAAATTCATTCGTAGAAGTATCATAAATTATGGCTTCAGGGCTTATGCCCAAAAGTGAAAAATATAATTTTTCATCTTTTATATACAGTTTATGAATTTTACTCACATCAACCTCAACCGGATTGTCCAACACGACTTGATAGTCAGCCATATCTTCTTCACAACTCAGAATTTCCACATATGAAGAATGATTTTTTGAACAGAAAATGAAAATGAATGGAATAAATATCAATTTCATTATTCCATTCAATAATTTAGTTTGATCTAAAATACTACAGATCATGCCTCTCCGGGTTCAGTTATAGAAACGCAATAACAACCTAAGGCAGGACTACAGCATGAATAATACCCTTCGTTACAGGTAACACTACATCCAGTAACCGAACATTGAGATGAACCAGGTCCCCCACTAAAGCAATTATTTATCAACTCTAAATCTCCTGCCAAATTAAATTCAAGTTTAAAACAATCTGTCAGGTCCAAATTTAAATCATTTGTAATGATTGTTTCCGTTTTAGAGCTGATGGCCGAATCATCAGTAACAAATGACAGACTGGTATTTGTCAGAACCATAGATACACAAACTGTCAGGATAAAGATACTTAACTTTAATTTTTTCATAACATTTGGATTTGGTTAACGGTTTGATTACAAATCCAATTAAATATTATCTTTTTCTAACGTCAATACCAGTTATTTCAGGTATTGTATTGTCATTGTTTATTTTTTATACTTTTTCCCTTCCAACCAATTTTTAATGCTTTCATTTTTATCTATTCCTGCTTTCCGGCGTATCCCTGCACGATGAAAGTCTACGGTCTTTTTGCTCAGGAACAGAATAGCTGCAATCTCATCACTGCTTTTTCCCTTTTCAATAAGATCAAGTACCTCACATTCCCTTGGGCTTAACCGCTTCAAAGCCTCCAAATAGGTTAGAGAATGTTTGTTTGTTTGTTTGTTTGTTTGTTTTCATCCATTTTTTATCAGACTTTATTTTTCGACTTATACCTGTATGAACAGAAAACATACATTCCTTACAGTTTTATTTTCAAATTTTACATTTTGATGTTATTTTTTTTACAAAAAAACTACCATCTTCTTTTACAGACTGAAAATGGATATCATCGAAATCAACGAAGCCTTTGCCGCGGTGCCATCGCTCTCGGCCATCCCCTGGGAATGTCGGGCACCCGCATTCTGCAAACAGCCGCACTTGAACTCCAAAAGCAGAAAAAAAAATATGCACTGGTAACAATGTGCGTAGGTGTGGGACAAGGGTATGCGACGGTTTTGGAGAGGGTTTAGAGGTCAGGAAGAAGGAGTTGAGCGATAGTAAAATCCCGAAAGTAGATAATTTTAATTTTAATAATAGATACTGATTCACTAGTGTCCGGACATTTTTAAAAGTCGGTGAATAAACATCATATCCTTGGTCTCAAGGCACATTTCACCCCTAAATCTGAAAATAAAAACTACCGAAAAGTCAGCTTTTGCTGAGTGGTATCCGGTGGTTTATAAACCCGTTTTGCTTTTTGTACGGTGATTTTTATCTCATTCGCAATATAGTCCAGCCGGTTGTACTGGGTCAAGCATACTCGAATAAGGGTAACAAAATGCCCAAAACAGTGATAGGTCTTGCTGATGTT